>JAWWPL010000395.1:0-3876 GCA_033850605.1 Blastocatellia bacterium
GCGACGTTCGCATCGTGGCCGGCGGCAAGGAATGGAGCCCACCGGAAATCTCGGCCATGATCCTCCAGAAGATGAAGCAGTCGGCCGAAGACTACCTCGGTCAAAAAGTCGAGAAAGCCGTGATTACGGTTCCGGCCTACTTTAACGATTCGCAGCGCCAGGCGACTAAGGACGCCGGCAAGATAGCGGGTCTGGAAGTAATGCGTATCGTGAACGAGCCTACCGCGGCGGCACTGGCCTACGGTCTGGATAAGAAGAAAGACGAAACGATTGCGGTGTTCGACTTTGGCGGCGGGACTTTCGACATTTCGATACTCGAGGTCGGCGAAGGAGTCGTCGAAGTGAAATCGACCAACGGCGACACGCACCTGGGCGGCGACGATATCGACGAAGCCCTGGTTGAATGGATCATCGAAGAGTTCAAGAAGGATCAGGGCATTGATTTGTCGAAGGACAAGATGGCCCTGCAAAGGCTCAAGGAGACGGGCGAGAAAGCAAAGATTGAACTCTCGTCGACGATGGAGACCGAAATCAATTTGCCTTTCATCACTGCCGACGCGTCGGGACCAAAGCATTTGGTGATGAAGCTCACGCGCGCGCGCTTCGAACAGTTGGCCGAGCCGCTGTTCAAGCGTCTGACTCCGCCACTGCAACAGGCTTTGAAGGATGCGCAACTGGATTCATCGAAGATTGACGAAGTAGTGCTCGTCGGCGGTTCGACGCGTATTCCCAAGGTCCAGGAAATCGTGAAGAGCTTCTTTAACAAAGAGCCGAACAAAAGCGTAAATCCGGACGAGGTGGTGGCCATCGGCGCCGCCGTGCAAGCCGGCGTGCTGTCCGGCGAGAAGACCGACATTCTTCTGCTCGACGTTACGCCGCTCAGTCTCGGCATTGAAACTCTGGGAGGCGTATTCACTAAGCTAATTGACCGCAACACCACCATCCCGACGCGCAAGTCGGAAATCTTTTCCACGGCTTCTGACAACCAGACCTCGGTTGAGGTTCACGTGCTTCAGGGTGAGCGGCCCATGGCCAGCGACAATCGCACGCTCGGAAAGTTCCACCTGGTGGGCATCCCCCCCGCGCCGCGCGGCATGCCGCAGGTCGAAGTTGCTTTTGACATCGATGCCAACGGCATTGTGAACGTCTCGGCAAAGGACATGGGGACAGGCCGCGAACAGAAGATCACGATCACTTCGTCATCCGGTCTCAGCAAGGATGAAATTGACAAGATGATGCGCGATGCCGATTCCCATTCGGCCGACGACGCACGAAAGCGCGAAGAGATCGAATCACGGAACAAACTCGACAGTCTCGTCTATCAAATGGAGAAGACGCTGAACGAAAACCGCGAAAAGGTTGGGGCCGTCGCCGGCGAAGTCGAAACCGGCATCGCCGATGCCAAGAAGGCACTTGAGGAAGGCGGAGTCGAGCGGATGAACGAGGCGTTCAATGCGTTGCAGACCGTCTCTCACAAAATGGCCGAAGCCTTGTATCAGCAGACAGCTTCGTCCCCTGGTGGCGAACCGGCGGATCAATCATCTACCGACGCGTCTTCGTCCGGACAGGCGGGTGGCGACGACAACGTAATCGACGCGGAGTATGTCGACGTTGACGAAGAAAAGAAGTAAGGACAGACATTTCCGATTGCCGATTTTTGATTGCCGATTGGTCGCTGGCCTGGGTCGCTTTGTTAATATGTAGCGGACGTTAGGACAGGATCAATCGGCATTCGGCAATTGGCGATCGACAATGAGTAATGGCTAAAGAGGACTTCTACAAAATTCTCGGGGTAAAGCGAGACGCCAAGCCGGAAGAGATCAAGAAAGCTTACCGGCGGCTGGCGCGCAAGTATCACCCTGACGTAAATCCGGGCGACAAGGGGGCGGAAGATCGCTTCAAGCAGATGAGCGAGGCTTTCGACATTCTGTCCGATCCGAAGAAGCGCAAGGTTTACGATCGCTTCGGCGAATACTCAGACAATCTGGCGAACGCCGCTGCGGCCGGCGGAGGTCCAGGGCCGACCTACACGCGCGGCACGCCGTTCGATTTTTCCGGTTTTGATTGGGGCGCGGCCTCTGGTTCCGCGGGCAGCGCCGCCGGCAGCAGCAGTTTCCGTGACATCTTTGCCGATCTCTTTAGCGGCGGCAAAGCTGAACGCGAACCACCACGGCCACAACCGCAAAAAGGCGCGGACATTGAAATGCCACTGTCGCTCAGCTTTGAAGAAGCGATTACCGGGCTTACCACCAGCATAACTGTAAACAGATCCGATCAGTGTTCGCGCTGTCATGGCGCCGGCGACACGGGCGGCTCGGTGATCACATGTCCAACGTGCAAGGGCGCGGGCCAGGTACAGAAGGCCGGCGGTCGCCTGCGCTTCACGCAGGAATGTCCGGACTGTGGCGGCACCGGCAAACGGCGTCCGCCGTGTGCGCTTTGCAAAGGCAAGGGCACTTTGCCCAAGACTGAAAACGTAAAGGTTCGGATTCCCGCCGGTGTCGATACCGGCTCGCGAGTGCGCATTCCCGGCAAAGGCGAAGGCGGACGGTTGGGAGCCCCGCCGGGTGATCTTTTTATCATCACGAACGTTGGCAATCACAAATATTTCACCCGCAAAGGCGACAACATTTATGTCACGGTTCCGATCACCGTTCCGGAAGCAGCACTGGGCGCGAAGATCGAAGTCCCGACCGTCACCGGCAAAGCGCAATTGCGCATCGCGCCCGGCACTCAGTCAGGCCAGAAGTTTCGCCTGCGCCAGCGCGGCGCGCCGTCCCTTCGCGATCCGAACACACACGGCGATCAGTTTGTAGAAGTTCAGGTAATTCTCCCGAAAGTGATTTCAGAAGAAACGAAGGAATTGCTGCGCAAGTACGGGCAGATTAATACTGAGAATCCGCGAGTAGTGATGGGGCTGGAATAAGGTTTCCTCCCTCTCCCTTTGGGAGAGGGTCGCGGAGAGGGCTTGATGCTGAGCCGTCTTAATCCCTCTCCCCTGCCCTCTCCCAAAGGGAGAGGGAGTTTTTCAGCAGACTCCAATGAAAAAGCGAGCCAAGACATTCACCATCAGCGCCGTGGCGGAACAGTTTGAGCTGCACCCGCAGACGCTTCGGCTTTACGAACGCGAAGGCTTGCTGAAACCTTCGCGATCAGAAGGCAACACGCGGCTTTACACTGATACCGATCTCGAGCGTCTTGAGATCATCCTCTCCTTGACGCGCGATCTGGGTGTCAATCTTGCCGGCGTGGAAATCATTCTGAACATGCGCGAAAAGATGGACGCGATGCAGCGCGAGTTCGAACGCTTCTTTGACTATCTGCAAACCCACGCCGAAGAGTTTTCCCATTTCACTGAACCACCGCCTGAAGCCGGCGCTTTGGTCCCGATCACCCGAGCTTCCGCAATCCGTCGCCGCGCGACTGCCCGACGCCCCGGCGGCTAACCTCCGTACTCGGTGAAGGAGCAATCTATGAAGGCTAATTCCAGTAAAAAATTGGGTAAGCAGGTTAACAAGCCCCGGGAGGGCGATGATTATCCCAATATCATTGAAGAGCCAATTCGGGTCGTCGGCGACAAACCGCGGAACAAGCCCCAGGCAGGAAAATCTCAGAACAAAACTCACAAGCGAGCGGGAAAGAAGTAGCGCTTAAGATTGGCTTTGCACGAAAAGTATTGGACAGGGCTTTAATCGGTTGTTGATGGCTTTGTCAAACATTCGACCTCTCGCGCGGAGCGCTCTCATTAGGGCATTCATATACTTGACGCATCAGTGAACCTCTTTCCGGTAGAGAAAACGCCGAAGGCGTTCGTGAATTCCAGCCCAGGGCAACGCCCTGGGAGCCGAGATGAAATCAAATCAGGGAACTCTGAAA
>JAWWPL010000403.1:0-10762 GCA_033850605.1 Blastocatellia bacterium
AGGTCGCGACTTCGTTTCTCAAGTCCGGTAACCATCCCGAATGGATGATCCTGGACGTGATTCCGGTCATTCCGCCTGAGCTGCGCCCTCTGGTGCCCCTCGATGGCGGCCGCTTTGCGACTTCGGACTTGAACGATCTCTATCGCCGCGTCATCAATCGCAACAACCGCTTGAAGAAGCTGATGGAGTTGCGCGCGCCGGAAGTAATCGTGCGCAACGAAAAGAGGATGCTGCAGGAAGCTGTCGACGCGCTGTTCGACAACGGCCGTCGCGGCCGCGTGCTGCGTGGCGTCAACAATCGTCCGCTGAAGTCGCTTTCCGGAACTCTGAAAGGCAAGCAGGGACGTTTTCGTCAGAACCTTCTCGGCAAGCGCGTCGACTACTCAGGCCGCTCGGTAATCGTCGTGGGTCCTGAGCTGAAACTGCACCAGTGCGGTCTGCCAAAGAAGATGGCTTTGGAACTGTTCAAGCCATTCATCTACAACCAACTTGAAAAGCAGGGTCACGCAGCCACAATCAAGCAGGCGCGGGAGATGGTCGAACGGCAGGAGCCGGTCGTGTGGGACATTCTCGAGGAAGTTATTCGCGAGCATCCTGTGCTTTTGAACCGCGCGCCGACGCTCCACCGCCTCGGCATCCAGGCTTTCGAGCCGGTCCTGGTCGAGGGCAAAGCCATTAAGATCCATCCGCTGGTCTGCACGGCCTTCAATGCTGACTTTGACGGCGATCAGATGGCCGTGCACATTCCGCTTTCTCCGGAAGCGCAGATCGAAGCGGCCGTGCTGATGCTTTCTTCCAACAATATTCTCAGCCCGGCGAGCGGCCAGCCAATTGCCGTGCCTTCGCAGGACATCGTCCTCGGTATCTACTACCTGACGCGCGATAAGGAAGGCGCGAAGGGTGAAGGCCGGATCTTTGCTTCGGGCAACGAGGTGCTGCTGGCGCTCGACGCCAAGGAAGTAACGACCCAGACGCCGATCAAACTCCGCATCAGCGGCGACTTGATCGACCTGACGCAGGAGCACGACTCGCAGGATATTCTGCGCGCCACCGCCCAGGAAAACGTTCACCGGGTCATCAATACAACCGTCGGCCGGGTCATCTTCAACGACTCGATTCCGCAGGGATTGCCTTACTTTAACGGCACTCTGCGCAAGAAGGGGCTGCAGTCGCTGGTCAACTATTCGCACATTCGTCTCGGCCACGAGATGACTGTGAAGATGCTCGACGACTTGAAGACACTTGGCTTCCTGTACGCGACCAAGGCCGGTATCTCGATCGGCATCGACGATCTGGTGACGCCGCCCTCGAAGCCGGAGATTGTCGGCAAGGCCGAGAAGGACGTAATCACCGTTGAGCAGCAGTATCGTGATGGTGTGATCACCAACGGCGAACGCTACAACAAGGTCATCGCGATCTGGTCGGAAGCGACCGACAAAGTCGCCAAAGAGATGTTCAAGGCGATGGACGATCGCGAAAAGGCGACCAAGGAAATGAACCCGATCCTGATCATGTCGGATTCGGGAGCGCGAGGTTCCGCGCAACAGATTCGCCAGCTGGCGGGTATGCGCGGTCTGATGGCCCGGCCGTCGGGCGAAATTATCGAGACGCCGATTCAGTCAAACTTCCGCGAAGGCCTCAACGTGTTGCAGTACTTCATTTCAACGCACGGCGCGCGCAAGGGTCTGGCGGATACGGCTTTGAAGACAGCCGACTCGGGTTACCTGACTCGTCGTTTGGTGGACGTGGCCCAGGACGTAATCATCTCGGAACCGGACTGCGGCACCCTCAAAGGTATTTCGTCCGCGGCCATCGTCGAAGGCGGCGAAGAAATCGAGAGCTTGCGCGACCGCATCGTCGGCCGCACGGCGCTCGAAGATGTCATCGACCCGGTCGAAGGCACAGTCATCGTCGAATCCAATCAGGAAATCGACGAAGACCTTGCTTCAGAGATTCAACGTTCCGGCGTCCAGCGCGTTCGTATCCGTTCGGTGCTGACCTGCGAATCAAGACGTGGTTGCTGCATCAAGTGCTACGGTCGCAACCTGGCCACGGGCCGTCCCGTGGACATCGGTGAGGCCGTGGGCGTGATCGCCGCACAATCGATCGGCGAGCCCGGCACTCAGCTCACCATGCGTACGTTCCACATCGGTGGTACAGCGCGTCTGGAAGAGTCTTCGAAACATGAAGCGCGCGTCGAAGGCAAAGTCAAGTACATCGAACTGCAAACGGTCAAGAGCCGCAAGGGCGAGCGCGTGGCCATGAATCGCAACGGCGCTTTGACGATCCTCGACGAACGTAATCGTGAAGTCGCGCGTTATCAGATTGTCTATGGCGCACACATTCTGGTCGAAGACGGCGATACGGTAGCGCAGGACCAGTTGCTCGCAACCTGGGATCCTTTCACTTTCGCAATTCTTACCGAAGTCGGCGGCAAGGTGAAATTCCAGGACTTGAAAGAAGGCGTCACCTACGACGAAGAGACCGACCAGGTTACTGGTCTGTCGCACATGGTGGTCAAGGATTCGCCGGACGAAAAGAAACAGCCTCGTCTGGAAATCCGCAACGCCAGCAATAAGGTGCTGAAGACTTACCAGATGCCCGTGCGCGCGAACCTGATGGTCAACGACGCGGAGGAAGTCGAACCGGGCGATGTCATTGCCAAGATTCCGCGTGAAACGACCAAGACCAAGGACATCACCGGCGGTCTTCCGCGCGTCGTCGAGTTGTTCGAAGCTCGCCGGCCGGGCGAAGCGGCGGTGATGTCTGAAATCGACGGCACCGTCAAACTCGGACCTATCTCAAAGGGCAAACGGAAACTAATCATCGTCGGCGACGACGGTGAAGAGCGCGAGTACGATATCCCGCGCGGTACGCACATCAACGTGCAGGAAGGCGATCGCGTCCGCGCCGGCGAGGCACTGCAGGACGGCCCGCTGAATCCGCACGACATTCTGCGCGTGCTGGGTATGAACCGCTTGCAGGAATACCTGACCAACGAAATTCAGGAGGTCTATCGCCTGCAGGGTGTGAACATCAACGACAAGCACATCGAAGTTATCGTGCGTCAGATGTTGCGCTGGGTGAAGATCAAGGAAGTCGGCGACACTGAGTTCCTGCTGGAAGAGCAGGTCGATCGCTTCCGCTTCCAGGACGAGAACGAACGGGTGCGCAGCGAGAAGGGTGAAGTCTCTTCGGCTGAACCACTGCTGCTGGGCATCACCAAGGCTTCGCTATCGACCGACTCGTTCATCTCGGCGGCATCGTTCCAGGAGACAACGCGCGTCCTGACTGAGGCGGCGATCTCGGGCCGCATTGATTACCTGCGCGGCTTGAAAGAGAACGTGATCATGGGCCGT
The DNA here is from genome assembly GCA_033850605.1 of Blastocatellia bacterium. GTDB lineage: Bacteria > Acidobacteriota > Blastocatellia > Pyrinomonadales > Pyrinomonadaceae > UBA11740. The sequence continues at coordinate 3,360 of JAWWPL010000403.1, forward strand.
CTGATTCCCGCCGGTACCGGCATGGAGTACTACCGCAACGTGAATATCGAGCGGGACGAAACAATCGGCGAATCTCAGCGCGAAGAGATAGACGATCTGCCCGAGATTCTCGGGTCCGGATTGCCCATGCCAGAGCCGCATGCGGCCGTGCCGGCGACTGTGCTGGAGTCTGAGGCCGAAGAGGAAGACGAGGATCTGGTCGAGGTGGCGGCCGAGGTCGAGGACGAATAACACCCTGCTCAAGTTGTAAGGTTGGCGGAACACTCGCTGCGGCGAGTGTTTTGCTTTATGGGGGCAGGAACTGCTGAAAGGCCTCTGGAACGCTCAGCATATTCCTCGGAGTGCGGACGTCCCATCCGCACAGCAAACGAAGTTCGCCCGCTTTTCAGCCACAGTATCGACTGTAAAAGTTGTTCGCGCTTCGCGCTCAATGCGGACGAGAAGTCCGCGCTCCCAGCTGGAAAACTCAATCCCACGCGCTTTTTCCTTTCCAATCCAAGGACCTTACGCTATTATGCCAACGAGGCTGGCCCCATGGCCTCGTCTTCCCGACCGTAACGCTGCGATTGCGAGCAGCGCTGTAAACTTCAGACAATCCCGGCTTTTTGTGCGGCAACCTTTTTGTCGCTTGCTTCAGTCTTATTGCAGTTCGAAGCAGGAGGTATCCCCTTGAAGAGAAGTATCCCCCGTCTGTTTGTTGTGCTGAGCTTGTTTGTATTTGCCACAGCGCAGCTTGCTCGCGCGCAAGACTCATCCTCGGATTCGGCAAAGATCGACAAATCCAGTTTAGTCGGAGAGACACAGGCAGGGTCGGCCGCGCCAGCACCAGCGCAGGAGTCCCTGCCCGCGCTCGTCCGCCGGGTTAAGCCGTCGGTCGTTTCCGTGCTGACTTACGACGTCAAGGGAGAGCCGCTGATCAGTGGCACCGGATTCTTTGTCCGGCCCGGTGAAGTAGTAACTAACATGCACGTGATTCGCGGTGCGCACCGGGTAGAGATTCACACCCTCGACGTCAAAGGCCGCACCTATCCGGTGGCCGGCGCCCTGGCCGTCGACGAAGAAGCCGATCTCGCACTCCTCAGTGTCGACCTGCCGGCGGAACGTTCACGTCCGCTTAGCTTCGCCAGTGCCTTGCCTGATGAAGGCGAGCAAATCTTCGTGATCGGCAACCCCTTGCGTCTGGAAGGATCGGTTAGTGAAGGCATTGTCTCCGCCGTGCGCGAAGTGCCGGACCTGGGGCGCATTATTCAAATCACCGCGCCGGTATCGCACGGGAATAGCGGCAGCCCGCTGCTGAATATGCGCGGCCAGGTGATTGGAATTGTCACGGTCAAAGTCACGAATGGCCAGAACATCAATCTCGCTTTGGGAGTGACCCGCATCTCGGCGTTGGAGAAAGGCCGCCTTATGTCCTTTGACCAGCTCGCGGCCCGGAGCCGTTCCGCCACGCAGCCGGAGTTGTTGGCTGAGGTGTGGTATCGCGGCGGTATTGATTCGTTGTGGCTGGGCAACTATGACAGCGCACTCAGCTATTTCGAGACAGCTGCCAATCGCAATCCGCGCCGGCCTGAGACTTGGATCCAAATTGGCTACTGCAAAGTGAAACAGGGCCGCAACGACGAAGCAATTCGCGCCTATAGACGAGCGCTGCAATTGAAGCCTACTTCAGCGGACACCTATAACAGGCTGGGCGATGCTTATTACTACGGCGCTCACTTTAATGAAGCGATCGATGCTTACCGGCAGGCTGCCCGCCTGCGGCCGGACCAACCCGAAGCGTATTACAACCTTGGTCTTGCCTATCTGGAAATAGGCGATCGAGAGTCAGCGATGGCGCAAAGCCGGCTGCTCAATCCGATCGATCCGGAACTAAATAAAAAGTTGCTGGCAGAAATGCAGAGGTAGATCGCACCCAGGCCCCGACAACCGGGCAGCAGCCCGGCGGAAATGGACGACGTAGTTTGAGGGAAACCTCAATAGAACGCCGCCTGAACCGCCGGGCTACTGCATTTAGAACAAGACTCGGTGGCCCTTAGACAGATTTAGATAGGTTGCAAGGGCGAGCAGTTTTTTCCTCTCCGATTCGCCACTCTTTTGGCAGAATTCCACCGCAGATAAAGACGGATTCACCATGAGGTGGATCGCGGACATCCTGTCCGCCAGCGGGCGCAGCCCGCTCACTTCTCTCGAAAAACTCGCCTGGAAAAGGCTGCGCGCTGCGCGCGGGCGGACAGGATGTCCGCGATCCGCCTTCACTCTAAAGCCTACCTCCCGAATGATTCGTCGCATTCGCTCTCGGTATTTTGCCCTAAAGAAAAACCTTTCCGGGGTCAATCTGACCGAGTCCGTCCCAGATTCGATGTGCTTGCTCTTTATGCTGCTGGTTCCCGCAAAGCAGGATCTAATTCTCTGAACTCATTCGGGTCACTTGTATTTCAGGTTGATGCGTTATCACGAAACAGTCACATTGGTTGTTGTTAGCCCTACTCTCGACAGGTAGAATCAATTCGCTCCACCCTCACGCGTAGGAGTTCCCGCCCTCACTTGGATTTGAGCAAGACCAAAAACCAAATAGGAGATAAGTAACCCCTTTGAATATTCGTATACTGTTCCCCCGCTTACTCGTTGGCTGCTTCGCTCTTTGCGTCACCGCCAGTGTAGTCGCCCAAAGTAGCGAAGCTGATTCACGCCAAACCCGAGCCTCCATTGATGCCAGCGGCGCTCCGCGTTTGGAGACGGACGTGTCAACGCCGCCGTTGGGTGAAGAGCGCAAATCGAGAATAGTCGGCTCGGTTCCGATTACGCCCGCGGGTCCGCTGGTGACTGGTCGTTTTGATCGGCTTTTATTATCAGCTATCCAATCTCATCTGGGTTCGCCTTATTACTACACTGGAACTGGTCCTGACTCTTTCGACTGTTCAGGTTTTGTCTGGCGCACTTTTCAGGAAGCGGGTTTTGATTTCAGTCGCGGCCCGGCGCGATCATACTGGGCGACCTTTGCTCAACCGAGCAAGGAAGAACAGTACAAGTTTGGCACGCTGGTTTTCTTCAGCGGGCTGGCTCATGTCGGGATCGTCGCCGACGAGCACGGCTTCTATCACTCTTCGCGGCACCATGGGGTCATTTACTCACCTTTCAACGATTATTGGGTGTCGCGCATCGACGGTTTTCGCCGCGTGCCGGTCGACTTGCTGCCGGTGCCAGCCGCCAGCGCAAAGCCGCGTGCTGCCAAGCTCCCGACCATTTCGCTGGTCGCTGTGGAAGACAACCAGCGCTAAGTAGCCATTAACGGAAAATAACAAAAGGCCGCTGCGGACTATCCGCGGCGGCCTTTCATCTGGTACGCGCTGCTTGTCGGGAAGACGGGCATTAGCCCGACCGTTAGAGAGGGCTCCTCGCTCGATTAACTCTTCGACAGAAAGCCGGAGTGACGCTCTTTGTCGTGTTTTTCCCAAATAGCGATGATCTTGTCGACCGCGACGTAACAGACTTCGCCATCAATATCCTTCAGGTGAAGGATTCCGTTCTCGACCTTCGCCACGTCACCGCGCAGGCTCGAAGTGGCGCCACAAAAGACGTCGATGCGGCGTCCTGTCAATGTTTTCAAGAATTCTTCCATTTGAGTTAGTTAATCGTTGCCGTTGCGGAAAGTGATTTGGACCAGCGGCACTACCGTATCGTCGCCCTGCTGGACCCTCTCGAATTGCAGCAGATCGTAGTAAGCGCACCGAGCGCGGGCCGGAAATTCGCGGCACACCAGCGGCCGCGCATGATAAATCGTACAACGTCGCGTGGACGGATCAAGGAATTTGCACGCCTTACCGAATATCGGATCGGCTTTGCGGCGCAAGATCTGCTCTCCCTGCCAGGTAGTTGTGAATTTGTTTTGCGCGGTCTGAACGTCGAGATCGAAATGTTTCGCCAGCCGTTTGATGTCGCGCGGCGTAACCTGTACTCGATCGTATATCGAGCAACAATAAGCCGGACACTTATTACAATCGTAGTAGCTTCGCTCGGTTTCGGTAGTTGCCATCCCTGGTTCGCTGGTTATCGCCTGCTTGATTTCTGATATTCACTCAAGAGCAGCTGCATGAACTCTTCACGACGTTGGTAGAGCCGTCGGGGTTGTCGCGGTTTCCGCGTGGCTAAAGCATACGCCGTGATGATGGGCAGCGCTACTGTCGAGTCGAGATAGCATACCACCGCGTCGGGTAAGCGGTCAGGATCTACTTTGCCCCAGGACACCGCTTCGCCCGGAGTGGCGCCCGAAAGTCCGCCGGTGTCCGGTCGCGCGTCAGTCACTTGCAGAAAGTAATCGTGACCGCGCTCGTCGATCCCGAGCACTTCCTGAATCTGCGGTTCAGTTTGCAGGGCGAAGTTCTTGGGCGACCCGCCGCCGAGAATGAAGATCGCCGACTTGCTGCCTTTCTTTTTTCGTGGGGCTCTCTTTACCCGGTCGCTGCCGCTCCCGGTACTGACATCGTTGTGTATCAATCCACGTTTGGCTGCCAGCACAATTGACGCTGTCTCGTTGACATCCAGCGAAGGATCAAAAGCCAGTTTATTCCCTTGTAAAGCCTTGGCCGCCACATTCATGCCGATCGAAGAGTCGCCCGGTGACGAGGTGTAAAGCGGGACCGCGTGTTCGTGAGCAGCGGCCAGCAAAGACCGGTTCTTCAATCCCAGCTTGCGTTCGCGCTCCCAGACATATCGACCAGCCAGATAATGAAATTCGGCCGTCGACATGGGCCGTTGAAATTCCGGCGCTTCAATCACGCGGCGAAAGAATGCGTCGGTGTCGAGCAGCACTGAATAATCGAAAAAGATGTCGTAGATGCGAACCACCTCTTCGTCGCGCAGGACGATGTCGGAGGTCTGCGCATTCCCTTCGTGCATCTTAAGGCCGATGCCAAAGTGTGTATCGTGATAAAAATTGGCTCCCGTCGATATGATCCAATCGATAAAACCGGCCTGGATTAGGGGAATCAGTGCTGACATGCCGAGGCCCGCCGGCGTCAGAGCACCCGTTAAGGTAATGCCGACGGTAACATCGGGCTCGAGCATTTTCTGTGAGAAAAGCCAGCAGGCTTCGCGCAGTCGCGCCGCGTTGTAAGCCAGGAAGGCATTGTCGACCAGATCGACAAGTTGGGTCTCGCCTGTGATGGGTCGTGGATCGATCCGCCGGCCGCGCAGAAACTTACTTTGCTTTTTTGCCAAGGCTTTTATGAAATTGATTTTTGGTTTTTATCGAACTTGAAGAACGATAGTCGGCGAGACGGCGGTTGTTGTCAACTCAGGAGCATTTGAAATCTCATTAGCACCGCAATTCAGCGCGGTGACAACTTCACCCCTTGATCCGCCGCAAACCGTTTAAAAACGGTTTCGAGATCGATGACCTTGGTGAACACCTGGCTGAAGCCAGGCGCTAATGAGATTTATTTCTGTTGAGCGGATGCGCAGGCTTGTGACTGTTCGCGTTCAGCCAGGCGCGCAAGACACCGACGACACAGACAACTGCTATAGAGATTTTTCAACTCAGCTCGCGTCTGGTCACTCAATTTGATCTCAGCGCACCAGCAGCCGCTGAGTTTCGCGCCGCAAGTGAAAGGGCCGCCGCATGCCTCGCACAGCGAGGGTTCGCGCAGGACAGGCAAGACTATTCCGGCAAGGTTTCTTAGTTTCATCTTCACCTGTTGGCAACCGCCTCGCCGGTTTCCCGGGCGCGCCTTACTCGCAAACGCTCAATTCGTTTTTCGTCGGTGGCCAGGACGTCAACCTCGAGGCCGCGGAAACTGAGGTGTTCGCCGGGACGCGGTACACTGCCTTTGTGCGCGATCACCAGGCCGGCAATCGTGGTGAAATCATCGGCTTCGATCTCCATGTCAAAAAGGCGCTCGATCTTTCCAATCTCAGTACTGCCGAGTACTTCATAAACGCCCTCGCCGGTCGATACGATCTCTTCCGGCTCTTCGCCGCTGATGTCTTCGTCTTCGATTTCGCCGACGATCTCTTCCAGGATGTCTTCAACGGTCACCAGGCCGGCTATGCCGCCATACTCATCGATCACCATCGCCAGATAGGCATGCGCTTTTTGCATTTCTTCCAGCAGCCGGGCCAGGGGTTTTGTTTCGGGAATGAAATAGACCGGCCGCACGAAAGGTGCTATTGGAGAATCCGCTTTGTTGTCGGTCCAGCAATGCAGCAGATCGCGCACATAGATCAAACCTTCGACGTTGTCGATTTGATCGCGAAAAACCGGCAGCCGCGAGTGCTTGGTCTCCAGCATCACATCGCAGGCCTCGCGGGCCGTCGCCGTATTGGGTAAAGCCACCATCGCCGTGCGAGGGGTCATAACTTCGCCCACTGATTTGTCGCCGAACTCAAACACCGAATGGATCAGTTCGCGTTCCTGTTCTTCAATGATGCCCTCGGCTTCGCCGACATCAATCAGTGCCTGTATGTCGTCGGCATCGTCATCGTCTTCTTCCTCATCGCTCGCTTCTTCAAGCTCCTCGTGTTGCCGCAGGCGGTCAAACGAACGGTGCCAGGGCTCAGCCGCAAAAGCGATCGTGCGATAGAAAGGCCTGAGTGCCGGCAGGAGCCGCAACAGCTTGCCTTCAGGATTCCGTAGCGAGAGCATGCGCGGGATGAACTGACGAAAGATTCCTGCCAGCACCAGACCCGATGCGAGTGAAATAAACAGCGCCAGGCTGTTGGCGGAAAACCATTGCAGAGAAATGTACGTGACCAGAACCGAGAAAACGACGAGCAGAATCTGAATCGCAGCCGAGAGGGTGAAGCTGAACCGGGCCCGATTCTGCAGAATCTCTTTAAGCAGCGGCGCATAGCGCGCGTTTGGATGCTCTTCGGCTTCAGCGGCCAGCCGTCTTAGTCCGACATCGCTCAGTTGGCCGAACGCCATATCAACTGTGGCCAAAGATGTCAGCGCCAAAAGCAGGACAAAACTGATTGCTAATTCAACTTCCATAAGGGCGAGTGCAATGGTACGGCGTAAACGGTAAATAGACAAAAGCCGCTGCTAGTGTTCCCACCGAAATTCCGGAGGCTAATTGTGAGACGCCTGCGTCCAAGAGAGGCGTGGGGCTTAGATAAGTTGGGGCGTACCGGCGGGATCGTTTCTGAATCTCAACCGTTTTTCAGCCGCGAGGCCGATAGTCGAGAGAAGTGAGGCTATTAAGCCGAGCTGTCCGGCCGGGCACTCTGGCGTTGATCGGGAGCGAGGACCAAAAAGGTTACCAGTAAACCGGCTAGCAGTGTGACTCCGAAAACCAGCAAAGAAACTCTCTCGATACCCAGTCGCGATCTCAGGGTAAAGTGCAGCGCGATGGGTACCGAAGCTTCGATCAGCCAGGCGACCAGCCACAGGCGAAACGTCGTTCTTC
>JAWWPL010000425.1:0-7817 GCA_033850605.1 Blastocatellia bacterium
AAACTGTTGGCGGTGGTCCATACCCAGCCGCGCTGTCAGTTCTGACGAATCCGCTCAACAAAGGCAGCGCTGTTTACTATTGCGCTCAGGCAGGGCTCACGGCGTATTGCTCACGCAGCGACGATGGCGGACTGAACTTCGGCAAGGCTGTGCCGCTATACGCCGCAGTCTCGGTCAACGGATCGACAGCCTGCGGCGGCATTCACGGACACGTGAAAGTCGCACCTGACGGCACCGTCTATGTACCTAATTACAGTTGCGGTGGCAAGCAGGGAGTTATTGTGTCCACTGACGCGGGCACGACGTGGACTATTCGTCAGGTGACTGGCAGCCTGCCTCCGGTCGCCGGAATCCTGGATCCATCAGTCGGTATTAGCAAAGCTCCGCCGGAGTCAGGCGGGACGTCGAACACAATCTATTTCGCTTATACGGGGAAACAACCGGGCACAGTGCCCGTGTCTGAAGTACAAGACAATCATGTTTACGTCGCGGTGAGCAGGGATCGCGGAATTACCTGGGACGCGCCCGTCGATGTTGGCATCGCCGCAGGAATTAAGAACGCGGTATTCGCTTCGGCAGTGGCCGGCGATGCCAACCGCGCAGCTGTTGCTTTCATCGGCACCAGCACCAGCGGTAATCATGAAGCAGCCGACTTCAAAGGCACCTGGTATGGATATGTCGCGCACACCTATGACGGCGGCCGAACCTGGACCACCGTGAACGCGACACCACGCGGACCGGTTCAACGAGAAGCGTGCATCTGGAACTCAGGCGGCAACAATCCGTGCCGCAACCTGCTGGATTTCAACGATGCAACGGTCGATGAAAGAGGACGCGTCGTGTTCGGGTTTGCCGACGGTTGCATCGATGGGTGCGAGACCGGAGGGCCGAACTCGTACACCGCGAAAGCCTCAATTGCCCGTCAGTCGGGCGGCAAAGGCCTATTCGCTCAGTACGATGTGCCTGAGCCCGTGGCGCCAAAGAGTCCTTATCTAACAGGGTTCCGCGATGACATGGCTTCCTACCTCACCTGGAATCCTCCTGACAACGGTGGCTCTGCCATCTCTGCTTATGACATTTATCGCCGTGGTAGTTCCGGTGCGGAGATACGAATTGGACAGGCGAGTGGAAAAGCGACGAGCTACAACGATCGTACTGTCGATTCGCTGGTAAACACATACACCTACCGCATCACAGCGGTTAACGGGGTCGGAGAAGGCGCATCCAGCAATCCTGTCTCTCTGGTTGTCGAACCTCGCAGAGAGGCAACCGGCGCCTGCCAGGCGCCCGGTGTGACTGCGATTTTCGATCCGGCCGGAGATGCAAGCGACACCCAACCGTCCCACGACATCACCTCCGTCTCGATGGCTGAGCCGGAAAGTCTCTCGGGTAAGTTGGTCTTCACGATGAAGGTGGCAGATCTGAAAACGATTCCACCGGGCTGGCGCTGGGCGGTGCGTTTTGGAGTAAGCAAAGGCGGCATTCAGCAGACTCCGCCAACCGACGTTACCGGAGGTGCGTCGGAAGACTACTTCGTTTCCATGGTCACAAGTGACGGCGCTGCGCCGGCCTTCACCTGGGGCGTCACCAGCGTTCCGCAAGGCGCGGCGCGTGTGTTCACGACTAAAGGTTCACTCGACGGTGCGAGCAAGGTAGAAGCTAACGGTACGATCACTCTGGTGATTGCGAAATCGACCGTGAACAATCCTGGTCCCGGCGATCTTATTAACAACATGCTCGGCAGCGTCCGCGCAACGGTGCCTTCGGCTTTACCGGGCACGGGCGGCACCAACGAGACGATCCCGGACAGTACCGGTCCCGGCAGCTACACCCTTCGCACTGCGACATTGTGTTTGCCGAATACCGCGCCCGTTGCGGTAATCACCGCCGACACAGACCACGGTGTTAAGCCGCTGACAGTGAATTTCAATGGCGGCAGCTCATACGACGCCGATTCGATTGACAGCATCACGAGCTACACCTTCAACTTTGGTGATGGTGGTGACGATATTACTCAGAGCTCGCCAACGGTTAGCCACACGTTTGTTGAAGAGGGCGAATATATCACTCGGCTCGTCGTTACCGACTCGCGTGGCAAAGTCAGCTCAAACACCGCGCAGTTCCACCTTGAGGTCGAAGATGCCAGCCCGACACCTTCGCCTACGCCAACACCGCAACCGCCGTCGTGTATTGAAGACGATAGCGCCGCCGTGGCTTACTCGAGCGGTTGGCATTTAATCAACTATGCGAGCGCGAGTAGCGGTCACTTCCGTTACCACCAGGGGAACAGTTCATCGCACCTCGCCAGCCTGGACTTCACCGTTCCTAACGGCAACACGGGCTCTGTCACGTATTCGTTTGCCAGGAGTACGAAAGGCGGTAGCGCCGATGTTTATCTTGATGGAGTCTTCAAGCAGTCGGTCAATTACGCGGGCAGCGCCGGCTCGACACAAGCGCCGGAGTTCAAACCTGAGTACAAGGTGCAATTCGGTGGTCTGTCACCGGGTGCGCACAAGCTCGAGGTTAAGAACCTGACCGGTGTCGTCTATGTTGACACTTTCTGTTTGCAGAACTCGGTGACCGCCACGCAACCAACTACCGGGCCGGGAACTACGACGAATCAGCCAGGCAGTGCCTCGGCTGGGCAAACATCGAGCAGCGGCTTCACGGTGCCAGCGGGTGCGCAGGAAATCTCCGTGGTGGCCGAATCGAGCTTAAACGTTCCGTATAAGCTTGTGCTGGTCAATCCTTCGGGAGTGGCGGTGCAAACCGTAGATGCTGCGAACGGCGTCGCGGTGCTCAACTCGACGGTAAACCAGAGCGGCATATACGTAATTAAAGTTGTCAACGTCAGCCTCGGGCCGTTGCAGTTCACGGTGACTGCCACGCCTTTGGTTTGCCGTTGATGATGTCGCTTGTGAGGGTAACGAGAGAAATCTTGATTTAAGCGATCACAAGTTCCCTCGCCCACTTGACCGCCTCTCCGAGGATGTGAGACTCGGAGAGGCGATTTTTGCGGATGTCTCCGCAGAGGCTGGCTTCTCTAACGACATTTCTAAACCCGTAGTGGGTATTGTGTGTTGGTACTCAGCAAGTCGCGATGCGGGGCATTAGCCCGACCGTCAGGGAGGGCTCCGACACGGCGTTAATGAGCCCTTCCTGACGGTCGGGCTAGTGCCCCGCAGTTTAGCAACACACTCTTTACCCCACTACCTCTAAGCCGGCTCGTTCGACGCGGATCGATTCGGAGTATTATGCTCGACGGTAAGAAACTGAACGGGCGCCATTCGTACAAAGCGACCGGGTCAAACACTCCATGTGCGTGAGTTGGGTATTTACATAGTTCACTCACTACCCTGGCGTCGCGGAGGTGAATAATGTCGCAAGGAACGATTGACTCGCCATCACGGAATGAATGCACGATCATTCTCATCGCGAACCGTCGCCCGCTCCGCGGGTTCGACACAGCATAATTTCCTTTGTTGGAGGGCAGGACCCGTCGCTACCGCTCCGGGTTCTGTACCGATCTTATGCCTCAAGTCGCTGTCATCCCGCAACCCAACGCGCCGGTCGAACTGCGCGACGTGCCGAGCCCTGAGTTGGAGTCCGACTCGGCTTTGCTCGAGGTGGAACTTTCAGAAGTTTGCGGCACCGATGTCTACTTACAACAGGGACGATTGCAGGGAGTTCCGTATCCGCTGGTTCCTGGACACGTGTCGGTGGGCCGGCTAAGCAAGATTCGCGGGACGATTCGCGATGTCGAAGGCCGCGTGTTTCAGGAAGGTGACCGCGTCACGTTTTTGGATGTTCATCGCACTTGTAATGCCTGCTGGTATTGCCTGGTCGGCAAAGCCACCACCCGCTGTCCGCAACGAAAGGTCTACGGCATCACATACGGGCTCGATGACGGCCTCTGCGGCGGATGGGCCGAACAGATTTATCTAAAGCCTGGAACGCATTGCCTCCGCCTCGATGCTGATCCGGAAATCTTCATGGCTGGTGGTTGCGCGCTGCCAACCGCGCTGCATGCTGTCGAACGAGCCGGCATCGCTATCGGTGACACGGTGTTGGTGCTGGGCTCGGGGCCGGTGGGAATCAACGCGATCATTCTGTCGTTGATGCGCGGTGCGCTAAAGGTTTTCTGCATCGGCGCACCTGCGCTTCGTCTGGACGCAGCGGCCGAAGCAGGCGCCGCCGAAGTGCTCGACTTTGAAACGCACAGCGAAGCCGAAAGAATCGAATGGGTCTTAGAGCGAACCAACGGACGGGGCTCCGATGTAACTATCGAAGCTGCGGGCGCGCCTGACGCAGTCGTGCAGGCGATGCGCTTTACCCGAGACGCGGGCCGCGTAGTGATCGTCGGCCAATATACTGATCACGGGCCAACTACATTCAATCCGCATTTAGATCTAAATAAGAAGCATCTCGACGTGCGCGGTTGTTGGGGCTCTGACTTCTCACATTTCTATCGCGGCGTGCAGCTTACTTCCGATCCTGTTCGATCGGCGCCATGGGCAGCCTTCAAGGGCCAGCTTTCTCGCTATCCACTCACGCAGGCAAATGAAGCGTTGGCCGATGTGTCTGAAGGGCGCGTGCTGAAGGCGCTGATTACGCCGAGATAGATTCTTGAGCCCGCTTCAGCTGGCTTTACCGCGGGGGTAACAGCGAGGCCGCGCCTCAGACAAGCGAGAGACCGACAATGGGGCGGCCTTTTTCAACCACAACGTGGTTGCTTCCCCCAGCCCAGGGTTGCCGCTTCGGCTATCCTGGGAAAACAGAACGATTGATTCGCAACCGCAACGCGGTTGCGCCAGGCCTTTGTTATGCAATTGACGCAACCGCGTTGCGGTTGACAATCGTTCTCTTCCGCGTCCCAGGGTAGCCGAAGCGGCAACCCTGGGCTGGAAGCAGCAACCGCTTCGCGGTTGAGGCTGGTCTAGTAACCCTGCGGGTAAGCCGCGTAAACGCGGCTGAATCTCACCGGCTCTGTTGAGTTCTAACGAGATTCTCACTCACGATCTGCGCTTCTTCTGTCCTGCTCCCGTATCCAGATCCACCGGCGCCGGATAACCTTTGCCCTTGAGCGCTGCGATCTCTATCACGATCTCTTTCTGGTTCTTTGTAGCCCTCGGCGTCGCTTTGGTGGCCGTCGATTTCTTTTCAGACGTCATGGGCGAAGCACTTGCGCTCTGCTTAGTAGGCCTCGGCGTCGCCAGGGGCGCCGTCTGGGCGGTGCTGGAGCCCGACATCTGGGCCAAAGCATTGGAGATTTGAGTTTGCTCTTCCTCAGTCAGATCTTCCCAACGAACTCCGTTTGCTGCGAGCACCGACCGCAGGTTTTCTTCCGTGTTCGCATCCTGATCGTAGACGTCGCGATAGATGTGCAGCTTCCCATCCTCGACCACAATCGTTTCATAACGCAGCTCGACCGGAATTGCGTTGGCCAGTTTCACCGTTTTTGTTTCGGTTTTGTCGCGCGCGTACGCCGCGATCTCGGTGTCAGTCAAATGCGCGCCGCCAAGCTGGGCGAGAATTTTCGAAAAGTCCTGGACCTGCGGCGTCGTTAGCCCCACACAACCATGCGAAGCAAAGGTGCCGAGTTTTGCCACCGGCTTACCGCCATGAATCAACGACGGACCGCCGATGGGAATCTTGATGGGCCCGAGCGGGTTCAACTTACTGCCGGCCTCGACTTTTTCTCCGACGCTTACGTTCTTCATCCTGGCGACCCACGGTTCGTCAGGTGGGGTCCAGGTCGGATTAAAAATAATTACCCGCGCCTTGCGCAGTCCGGTCGGCAAAGGAAACTGCGGATACCCGATGCCGATCTTATAGGACTTAATCAGTCGCCCTCCTTCAAAGACGTCCATTCGATAAGCAGGCGCATTCACCACAATCCGTGAATCGGTCGGTATCTTGTTTGGCGCCTGGGCGTCGTTGGAAACCGGTTGAGTAGCAGTTTTCTCGGTTCCGCCTTCGTTATCACTGCTCCACTGCTCCGCAATCAGAGCTTCGAGTTGCTGCTCTTTCTCTGCGCCGATCAGCGCACTGATCTTCTCTTTTGCGTCGGTACGTGCGGCGGCCGTTTCTCCCGCGGATGTGCCAGCGTTGGCTTCGCTGAGTTTAGCGGTATCGGAATGAGCGGCTTCCTTCAGCTTAGCGATTTGTTCGTCGGTAAGTTGCAAACGAGTTTTGAGCAAGCCCGCAAAGGACTCGTTTGTTAAAAACGCGTCGAGCACAGGCAGAGTGAGAGCCTTAGTATTCGAAGTCTTTTCACTGATTGGCGTTGGCGACATTGTAACCGTCGGGCTTGGTGACGAGGCGATATTCGCATTGCTATTCGTCCGGTTTGTCGGTTCCGCGACACAACCCATCGCCAGCATGCAACCGGCTAAGACGAGAGCTGATCCTAAATACGGTTTCATTCTTTGTTTTCTCCCATTTGTTTTCTTGCGCGCTTTGTTCGGCAAGGTGTGTGCCGCTGCCCCTCCCACCCTTTGCGTCTTTCGGTCTTCTCTGCGCCTTCGCGCGAAACATAAACGATCGACTGATTTCGTGCAGCCGGAGAAACAGGCAGTTTGGCTGATGACCGCGAGATCCGGAACGCTCGATCGTCGCTCGATTCCGGCGTTGAACGATAAACGAACGGTTATTTAGTGACTTCCGTCCAGATTCTGGATCCTTGCCTTCTTACTTTCTTAGCAGCGGATAGGGATTGATGTTGACGCCGTGCCAGAAGTCTTTGGGATTAGAGATCTCGGCGATTGAGAAATGCAGATGATAGTTTCCCGCGCCCGCATTTCCGGTATCGCCGACATAGGCAATGGTTTCGCCTTGTTTAGCGAAGTGACCTTCCACCAGACCCTCGGCGTATCGATCCAGGTGGGCGTAGTAATAAACGAATTTGCCGTCCACGCTCAGCTGATAAATGGTTGTGCCGCCGCGCGCGCTCTGAAATAACTTCACGATGGGTCCGTCGGCTGCGGCCAGGACCGCAGTCCCGCGCGGAGCCGGAATATCGATCGCGTCGTGAATGCGTCCTTCCGAACGTGATTCAGAGAAAGTATCGCGCAACTGCTCAGACCGCACGCCGGCCACCGGAATTATCAATCCTGCGGGTGATGGCGATGTTGGGTCGGCAACAGTCGGACCAGTGTTGGAAACTGGTGATGAGAGCGTGATGGGAGTTGCCGCAGAATCATCTTGAGCCTGAGCCGGAGGATATGCCGTCGGCGATGCGGCCGCCGGTTGAGATCGTGTCCAGGTGACTACTTCGTTCGGCCGCCCGCCCTTCGACATTTGGCTCAGCCGTGCCACGAGCGTCGCAATCGCGGCGAGGATTGCGACTGACGCCAACAGAATTCGAACGCGCGGATGCCTGGCCCACTTCATCTAGCTCCCCTTAGAAACCTTGGAAGTTCTCGTTGCCTGCGCGTAGTCGGGTGCGCCGGGACGCCTGCACTTACATAGGTGCCTCCCAAGAATAATCTAACCGCACAACCTTGTGCCAATGAGCAAGAAGCTAGAGCCGAAAGAGCGATCCGCTAAATCACACCAATACCGCGGAATAAAAGCCTTTGGTGAATCAAATTTTCGCGCATCAAATTTTCGCGCGGGCCGTGTCGGAAGCCCGACCGTCTGGGAGGGCTCGATTCGCCAGGCGGCCCTCCCTGACGGTCGGGCTTCTGACACATTGCAGCCCATTTGAAGCAGAGCTAAGCTAAGATCAGTGAATCAAGTACTTCGGTAGGTTATATGGTAAACGATAAAAAGAAAGCTTTGATAGTAGTTGACGTGCAGAATGATTTCTGTCCCGG
>JAWWPL010000428.1:0-14195 GCA_033850605.1 Blastocatellia bacterium
TTTCAGAGTTCGGATTTCATTTGGCAATCCTTTCCCAGGGCGTTGCCCTGGGCTGGAATTCGCGAACGCCTTCGGCGTTATTTCGAAGATTTCGCTGATGCGTCAGGTATATTAACCCTCTCCCAAAGGGAGAAGGAGTCAAACTGTACCATTACCTGATTTTCTGAGGTGGTGTGGTAAATATCCTTAACCCGCTTGCTGCCGCAAGCCGTTCTGTACCCATCTCTCTAGTAGTTGCGATCGTACACGTCAACTCTCTGAATCGAAAACACGACGCGCATCGTTTCAGGCCGGCGATCAAGCGCCGCAGGCACGAACGCAGCATTCTCGCGCAGCGCTTTGTCAAAGTCTCTCAACATCCGGCGATCACGCGGCGCATGCATCACGTCAGCCAACGAAGCCGAGCCGTTAGTGAAAACATCAGCCACCACCATCATGTTGTCGTCGCCTTCGCGGCCGCTTCCACGCGCACGGGTGGGTTCTGAGGTAAGCGTTGCCAGCGCGCCACCTGGGTTCAAGCTGGGTGACTCAGTAGTGAATGGAGCTCGCAACGCAGCATAGCTCTCGGGTGAGATCGGTTTATTGATGTCGTAACCGGGCCGAAAGAGCTCGGGCGAATCAAGCGAGACTGGCACCTGGTCCAGAACCACCACGGCTTCATGCAGCGCCACCATTTGCGGACGCATGGCCGAGAACACACTGCCGAAGATTATGACCGAGGCCAGCGAACTGAAGACGTAACGCATCATCACCGGTTGCAGCCAGGTGGAAACCACGTCGGCGAAAGTCTGGGTCTTAATGGTTCTTTGCGTGGCCGCCCGGGCAATCAAGGCTCTATTGATCGAGGGGACTAGATCGGCGGGAGGCGCAGGCCGAGCGAGCATCTCCAGGCCACTGCGGATCGACCGTACTTCGGCCAGACGCGCCCGGCATACTGGACAGGTTTCCAGATGCCGGTAGCAGACGCCGCGCTCCTCAGGCTTTAAACCGTCATCAACGTAAAGCGAGAGGGATTGTTGAATCTCGTTACACGACATAAGTTATTGCCAATTTCCGATTGCCGATTTCCAATTCATTTCAGGTGGCCGATCGAGTCCGACTTACAATCGGCACTCAGAAATTGAAAATCGAAAATCTCTTCGAATGGCTGGCCGACCCCGGCTGCTTTCCTAAATCCAGGAAAGCAAAGCCGACCTGGAAACTCTGCCTTGCTCATCACTCGGAGCTGGAATGAGATCGACGAGTTGTTGCTGACCACGTCTAAAATCCTTCCGTCTCTGGTTGAATCGCATTTTCATCTGTTCCCAACCCGTCACTTCGACCCATTGGCACCGAGTTTTTGTGAAGCCGGGGCGGGTCAACCATTCGTCTTTACAAAGATCCTTCGAGCTTGCGGCGCATTTCCAGTCTGCCCCGCGAAATTCGCGACTTCACCGTGCCGATGCTGATTTGAAGCGTGTCAGCGACTTCTTCATAACTAAAACCTTCAACGTCCCGCAAAATGACGGCCTCTCTATAAGATCTACGCAGTCCGAGCAAAGCCTCGCGCAGTTGACCTTCCCGCTCTTTCGCCAACGTCTCTTGCTCCGGATCGATTGCGTCGTCGTTTCGCAAGGTCGCGGCCAGCGGCTGCTCGTGACGATCGTCGGTTGCGTCCAGCGAAACAGTCACGTCGCGTTTGCGGCGGCGCCACCAACGCCAACGATTGCGGGCCTGATTGACGGCGATCCGGTAAATCCAGGTTTTCAAATTCGCGTCGCCGCGAAAACGAGCAATGCTTTGAAAAGCTCGGAGGAATGTTTCCTGGGTCAAGTCGCGAGCTTCTTCCGGGTCGCTGGTGAGCCGATAGAGCAGCGCGTATACATCGCTGGTATGTTCGGCGACCAGCTGCTCAAACGCGGCGACCTCGCCCCGTTTCAATCTTTCAAGGAACTGATCAGCGGCCGTGGATCGGACCTCGACCTCGGTCGCCGAAGCAACTTCTTCCAAGCCCGCATGCCCGCGGAGCGCGATTTGCTCTCCGTAGCTCACCTGGGACCCCCATCCGCGGTAACGTTCAAATTCGTCTTCCGCTGTCGCTCTCCGGACAGACGCTCAGTTAGACACCGGCCAACTTTGTTTAGTTCCCGTCTGATCATGTCAGCTTCCATGACATCTGCACCGTTTCTTGGATGACTTTGCGGCTATTACCGTTGTGATCGCTGGCAGCCTCCTTGACAACGTTCCGGGCGGTCGTTAAATTCGCTGTTTCTGCGATCATACACCAAAATGAACGCCCGTGACTGTGCGTTCTTGCAAGAGGAAAACAGTTGGCAAAATATAAGAAGAAGCGAGCTCGCGAACTTCAGCACGACCGGTTTCGCGATACGACCATGCTCCTCGCCGACCGGCTGGCGGATCGGGTGGCCGGACGCCGGCGTCAGATTCTTTATGGTCTGTTGGGCCTGGTCGTCCTCGCGGCGGCGGCCTATGGAGTGATTCGCTGGCGCGCCAAGCATGCTGGGGAAGCAGAAGCGGCTATGGGCCGCGCAATCGCCATCAATGGCGCGGACATATCGCAAGTGCCGGCGGCAGGATCAAGAGATCCGGTTTTTAGCACCCAGCAGGAGCGGTCGGAGCGCGCTATAGCGGAATTCGAGAAAGTTTCCGCCAAGTACGGTGAGCCGTATAAGTCGGAAGCTCGGTACTTCATTGCGACCAACGAACTCGTCACTGATCGCGCCAAGGGCGAGACCGACTTGCTGGCTTTGAGTCAGGGCAGCGGAGATACAGCCGTCCTGGCGAAATTTGCTTTGGCCCAGGCCAAGGAAGCCGACGGCAACCTCGATGAGGCCGCCAAGCTCTACGGCGAGATTGCCAGGCAGGGTTCGCAGATCGTCACACCAGAGACAGCGAATTTGCGCCTGGCCGCCGTATACGAGAAACAGGGAAAGAAAAAGGAAGCGGCTGATATCCTCTTCAACATCGTGGACACAGCTCGTAAAGCGAAGGACAAAGATGGAAAGCCGATACCTGAATCGTCAGCATCTCGTGAGGCTGCCCAGAAGTTGCTGAAGATTGATTCTGCACGTCATGCTCAGTTGACACCTCCACCTTCGCCGGCCGGTATGCCTTTCTAGGAAGGCCGAGGCCGCAATCTCAAATTTGAAGATAACTCAAGCATGGACGGTCTGACTCACTCGCTGGTTGGCCTGACCTCAGCCAAAGCCGGACTGGAACGTCTTTCTCCTTACACCGCCGCCGCCTGCATTCTCTCCGCGAACGCTCCTGACATCGATGTCGTCTCAGGCTTTTTTGGCGGACGTTGGGTCCTGCTTCAACACCATCGCGGAATAACGCATTCCATCGTGGGCACACTCGCCCTCGGCATATTAATTCCGTCGATCCTGTTTGGGGTCGAGCGAGTGGTAGCTCGTTGGCGTAACCAGAGACCGAAAATTCGATACCGCGGGCTGTTGGTGGCTTCATTGATCGCCGCAGCCACACATCCTCTGATGGATTGGACTAATAACTATGGAGTGCGGCCGCTCTTGCCGTGGGACGGCAGATGGTTCTATGGCGACCTGGTATTCATCGTGGATCCTTACCTCATTCTCGTGCTGGGCGGCGCTGCATTTCTGCTGACCAGCGATCGCCGTTGGAAAACTGTTATCTGGTCGCTGGTTGCTCTGATCTTTACGATCATTATTCTGCGAGTGTCGCCGCAAAGAGCCGCGGGCGTTCACGGTCTAAATGTCGCACGGACTATTTGGTTGTCGGGTGTGGCGGTGGTCTTGTTCGCGCGTTCCATTGGCGTTGAGAAACGATTGGGCAGGCTACTCGCGTGGGGCGCACTCTCGTTCGTACTGGTTTACTGGGGAGCACTCGCGTGGGCCCATCGCGCTGCATATCACGATGCCGAAGTCAGGGCGAATGCAATTGCGCTCCAGCGAAGCGAGCGTTTTGTTCGGGCGGCGGCGATGCCGACGGCCGCAAATCCGTTTCAATGGCAGTGCGTAGCGGAAACCGATCGTGCAATCTACAGATTCTTTGTCGTGCTCGGCGACCAGGCTTCAGACGCTGATGCAAACGGCGACGCTCCGCCGATCGAACGCTACGAGAAGCCAACCGGCCAGGCCGAACGGTTGGTAGCGGAGGCGTCGCGCGATCCCCGGGCGCAGATTCTGCTCGGCTTCGCCAGATTTCCCATAGCCCGAGTCGACGGTGACTGCCCCGGCCAGGCCCTCGTTCAATTCGCCGATTTACGCTACACTGAACCCGGCGCATCGCGCGGAAATTTCTCTTTAACGGTTCCAGTCGAATGTCCCGCGCCTTAGCTGGCCTTTGCGGCCCGCGTCCCAGAAAGAGCTTTGAGCGATTCATCACAAAAACAACTGCGGGAAGTGCTGGCGGAAACTGCGCGCGGGCATGTCGCTCCCGCCAAGCGGAAGAAACTGGCGGGCATTCGCATCTCGCCGAGCGGATATTTCGCGGTGGCGGCGCTGCTGACCTTTGCCGCCCTCCTGTGCCTGCGGACTAATCGCGATCTCACGGCACTGGGGCTGGCCGTCGGTACGTGGACGATTATTCCTTTGTTAGTGCTGACCAATCGGCTCAGTTTTGACGGGCACACAATTTCAAGGACTGGCCTGACGGCATTACTAATCAGACTCGTGCGCCGGCGTCCCCTGAACCTTGCGGTGGACGATGTCGAGCGCGTTGAGGTTGCGACCTTGCGCACACTACGCCGTGGCGGAAAGGTGCGTTATCGATATCGCGTGGAAATCGCCGGCAAGGGTTCCGCTTTTGTATTGGCGTCCGGCGGCAGAGAGTTTCGCCGCATGGTGCGTGAGCTGCTGCCGCGGATCGGGGATCATAAGCTTGACGCGCGCGCTGGCGAACTTCGGGATCACCTCATCGATGTAAAAATCGTGCGCGGCGAGGCCGCAACGCTTGGTATTGCCTCGACGTCAGTTCTTGAAGAAACCACTGACGCCAAGAGAGCTGATAAATACCGAGCGGCCATCTCGGCAAAGCAAAACGACGCCGATCAGAGACCGCACCAGGACCCTGAGCGGGCAAATCTACTGCGAAAGTCAGCGAACGATCTTCGTATTGCCGGCTATCTGCAACAGTCCGGCGAAGCCTTTCGTCGCGCCCTGCTGGTGACGCCCCGGAGTCCCTGGCTGATCTACGAGTACGCGCGGCTGCTGAAGTCACAGGCCAGTGCATTTAGCGATGCGCGCTTATTGGGCCGTGCCTGCGCCGCACTGAGACTTGCCTCCATGCGCGGGCCCGATGACGCGAGCTTGCTGGAGCGGGTCGGGGAATCGTTTCTCGAGTATGGTGATCCGGTACGTGCTGCAAAACTATTTCGGCGGGCATTGGACCTTGACGAAAACGCTTATCGCGCGCAGCTGGGACTGGCCGAAGTTGGATTGACTGACGGCAAACTCGCTCACGTGATTCATCACTACAATGACGCAGTGCGAATCGCACCTGACAAAGCTACCGCCAACCTGGCGCGTCGTGAAGCTGACTATTATTCGCGTCTAAACAATGACGAGGATTATCTGGCGGCTGAGCTGCGTCGCATGAACTGGCTGGAAGGGGCTCACCGGGTGCAGCATTTGGCGGGACGCGTCAGCTTCGCCGCGATGCTAATAGCGCTAGCGGGATCTTCAGTTGATCAGGTGGTTGCCGGTCTGGGTTGGGCGCTGGCTTCGTCGTCGCTTATTGCCTGGTCGGCTTCGCTGATTACCAGAAAGTTGCTGGCTACCCGAGGTCGTCCTCAAACCAGTGACGCCTGAGTTCCTTAGTTCAGAGTCCAACCTTGAGGTTGCGGTCTTGATTTACTCCCTTCTCCCTTTGGGAGAATGGCCGGGGATGAGGGTGCGAAGCTTAGCGCGAAGTAGTTTTTGAAATTATTCGTTGTGCTTACCGTGGACAAAACGAGTCATGGGGGAGTTCGCGCGTAGCCCCTCACCCCAACCCTCTCCCAAGGGAGAGGGAGTCAAACGGCAATTGAACCCTTGTTGATTGGAGGAGCCAAGCCAAAGCTTGAACTCTAAGCCATCGGCTCAGCCTGACGCTTCCTTTGCCTGATCTTTTTTCGCTGAACTCCGCGACCTCGTTGATCCCTTCTTCTGAGTTGAGGCTTTAGGTTCGACAGTCCGTTTAGCCTGCTCAGAAGCGGATGCTACCGCCTCAATTGAAGCCGGCGCCGGATTCAAAAACGCGTCCCAACGATAGCGAGGACGTTCAGTCGTTTCGCTCAAGCGCTTGAATACCAGATTGGTGACGGCCTCGGTCACCCAGCCATGATAGAAGGGGCCTACTGATTGCAACTCAGCGTCAGGCGCCGGATTCATGAAATCGATCGCGTAGGGCACACCGTCCTTAATAGCAAACTCGACAGTGTTAATGTCATAACCCAGGGCCGAGCAGAGTGTTCGCACGTCCTTCACTACGCGCTTTGACAGCTCCGGCGCCAGGTAGTTCGGGTCGTTGATGTACTGCTCTCCGGACAGGTAGGCCTTGCGCGGATCGTAAGGCATGATCATGACTTCCTGCTGACCGATGCAATAACAGCGAACAAACTGATCAAAGTCGATGCCTTCCTGCAAAGTCATGCACAATGTTCCAGTCTGATCATACTCGGCAATCAGCTCCTCGAGCGTGCTGACCTTCGAAACATTTTTCCATCCGCCGCCGTCAAACGGTTTCAGGAACGAGGGCAGCCCGACGTAATCGACGATCGCCTGCCAATCGAGCGGGAACTCGAGATTGCGCAAGCTTTCGCTCGTGATTCCGGCAATGTAGTCCTTCTGCGGCAGCAACACCGTCTTCGGGACGGCCACGCCAAGCTTGCGCGCCAGCGAGTAATTGAAGAACTTGTCATCAGCCGACCACCAGAAAGGGTTATTGATGATGATGGCCCCTTCGAGTGCCATGCGCTTGAGCGTAGCGCGATAGAATGGCACCTCGTGCGAGATGCGATCGATGACGAGATCGTAAGCTGGGGGCGCGTCGTGACGCACACCTCCCAGCGTGACATATTCGGCGACGATCAATCCGTTTCCGCGTTCATTGATGTTGCTAATCAGAGCTTCAGGAAAAGTCTTTTCCCGGCCCACCAGTATGCCAACTCTCTTCATTAACTAAGTTCCTTTCATCACCGCTCATGTCAGATCCGCACGAGCAGACAAGCAATAATCGATTCCGGCAACGAGTGTTTGTATTCTTACTTAACGCGGGGCAGAGCATCTTGTCAAACTCATCAGTACGAGCAGACATCCTACACTGGAACGCCGGCATCAGTGCAGAAGAGAGCTCAAGGCCCGTTTCCAGATTGGCTTGTGTTACAATCCCGACAAATTGCAGAGTCCTTGATTTTCAGGTGTTATGGAGCATGAAACTTAAAGCCCCCTGGCGCGTCCGAACCTTAATAGTTCCGGCCCTGGCGCTATCGTTATCTGTAGTCTTCTTGTCGTTTGCGCCTTCGTCCCTCGCTGACGATCCCAAGACCCCGACCGCCGAGCAGATCGCCGAAACGGTCGTAGCTTTTGCGGGAAATGGTTTTGGTCGCGCAGTTCTGACTCAGATCCGGCGTAATGGTATTGAACGCGGAAGATTAACTCGGCCGGGTGGTGACGGGCGCACGGAGGAAGTGCGTTACGAAATGCGCTTTGTGCGCGGCGACAAATCGGAAAAGGATAAACTCCGCTTTGACAGCAAAACACCACAGTCAGAGTATTCGCTGGTCTATGGCGACGGTCGCATATTCGGCCTTATCAATGGTTCGGTTTTTACACCTCGCGCAGACGCCACGGCCGACTTCATTGCCCAGCAGGCCCACAGTATCGACGCTCTCCTGCGTTACAAAGAAAACGAATCCAAGTTGACCGCGGCTGGCAAAGAAAAGCAGCAGGGCATAGACGTCTATGTTATTGATCTCACGGACAAGGCAAATCGTCGGACGCGATACTTTATCAGCGCCAGGACTTTTCGCGTGCTGTGGCTCGAATACGAGGAGACGCCGCCCGGGGCGAATGCCCCGGTAAAGTACTCTCGGCGGTTCTATGACTATCGGCTGGCCCAGGGCACTCAGGTCCCTTTTCGAACCGTGTTGCTCGAAGAGGGAAAGCAAACCCTCGAAACCCGCATTCTTACAATTACCTACGGCGTCAAGATGGAGGATTCGCTCTTCCAGAATCCCGAGGCGGCAAGTTCGTCGGCAACTCCCTAAAGTCCGTGTTTCAGAGTTCGACCTTTAGATTCTCATTTGATTTACTCCCTTCTCCCTCTGGGAGAAGGGCTGGGGATGAGGGTGCGAAGCTTACCCGAAGTGGTTTTAAAATCCGGCGTGTCTATCGAGGACAAAACGGAGTCAGAGGGATGTTCGCGCACAGGCCCTCACCCCAACCCCTCTCCCAAAGGGAGAGGGAGTCAAACAGCACTTTGAACCCTTGCTGGCTTGTCCATTCCGGCCTCAACCCAACCGAAACTCATTTTTTCGGAACCAAAAAGACTATGGGGCGTGTCTACTGCTGAGGCGGTTGCGAGCCGGTGTATAATTTGCTCGCGATAACCGTAGCGCAAAAGGAATTGCGTCGTCACTGACTGAGAGCCTGCCTGCCCGATGAGAACGCTAGCTTCGATTGAGGAGTTGGACTTCGCCGCCGCGATGCCGTCGACTGTCGTCGTTAAAAAGACGTCGGATCACGTGCTGCTGGAAGAAACCCTGGCGGGCGACGAAGACGCGTTTGCCGAACTAGTGAGCCGTTATCGCAATCAGATCACGAGTTACATTTACCGCATGACGAACGATTATGACGGAGCAGTCGACCTGGCGCAGGAGACGTTCTTGCGGGTATATCGTGCGGCCGGCCGCTATCAAACGACCCATGCGTTTTCAACTTACATCTATCGCATCGCGACAAATCTGGCGATTAGCGAGTTGCGCAAGCGCAAACGCAGACGACTGGTGTCCCTAACGGGTTTGCTTTCATCCGAAGACGGACAGGAGGCGAGGGATTTCGACGCTCCTGACAATAAGCCTTTGCAGGACGTCAGTCTGGTCGATTCGGAAAAGCGCGCCGTGGTTAAGCGGGCCATCAGCACTCTTCCGGATAAGTATCGCGCGCCGCTCGTCTTGCGTGACGTTGAAGGCAAGAGTTACGACGAGATTGCCGCGATCCTATGCACGAGCGAGGGCACGGTGAAGTCGCGCATAAACCGGGCCCGGAATTTCCTGCGCGACAAGATGCGGAATTACATCCAGGTGGTGCCATGATGAATGGGAAAGAATGTCACGCTACGCGGCGAGAAATTGACGAAGCAGAGCTAAACCAGCAGTTGAGCAATCAAGCACGGGCCCATGTTGCGTTATGCGCGGCATGTCGCGATTTTCGCGCGGAACGGACCAGTCTGCGCGAGCTGGTTGGCAGTCTTGAGCCGGTGACTGCGCCGGGAGACTTTGACCTGCGTTTACGGGCGCGCCTGGCCCGCGAGCGACAGGGCAACTTTCGACAGCCGTGGATATTCGGTCTGGTAATAGGCACTCCGGCAATCACCGTCGCCGCTCTGGTCGTAATAATGGGACTGGCCCTGGTTTGGCTGGCTCGGAGAAATACGAGCCAGACGCCGGAGATTGCAAGAGTTCCAGTCAAAGAAGTACCAGTGACTCCTCAGCAGCCGGCGCTGGCAGTAAACCAGGGCGAGACAGGGCAGAGTTCAATCGATATTGCGGGTCCTCATAAGGCAGTGAATGTTTCTCGGAACATCGGGAGGCCCACATCGGCGGATATTAAGGCCGTCGATTATGGCGTTTCGAATGCTGAATCCATCCAGCAGATAGAACAAAGAGCGGGTGAGGTTTCTCTTCGTGCGCCTCTCAAACCAATGGTTGTGTCTATGGAGGACGACCGTGGCGCCACCCACAGGATTTCTTTACCTCCGGTAAGCTTCGGGGCGCAGCGAATGGCGGATCGAACGCCGGCCAGTTTCACTTCCAACAGCCGAAGCTGGTAATAGCAGTTTTAGTACGACCATGAAAATGTTTTTCCATCGATTACTGACGTTGACCATTGGCGGCGTGGCGGTGATGTGTCTGGCCGTTGCGGGTAGGGCGCAGACAACCGAGCCGACAGCGTCTACGGTCGCCCAGGCGCCAGCTTCGAGGCAGCCGGCAGTGCCCGAAAGGACACAAGTTCGGCGGCCACCCAAACGGGTTTCGACCCCGCCCGCCACGGTAACAGTCATCGCGGATCAAACGAAGGTAGCCCCACAAGTCGTGACCATTGTGCATCGTCTGAGTGGAGTCAAGATGCTGCGCTTTTTGCAGCGACAGTCAGGCCAGCCCGGTGCGGTGTATACGATCGACACGGAATCAATCTCAACTGACGCGCACGCCAGCATCATCGCCGGGTGGGCCCTGGAGGATGGGAAGACGATCGCCGTGCGCCTGCCGCAGGCCGGCGCCGAACTTGAGTTTGCGCGGGCGCTGGCGGGGCCGCCCGTTGGAGCGGTTGGGCCATTACCCGGAGCGCTAACTGGTCGGGTGTTCATACCGGCGGGAGCCGAACCTGACTTGACCGTCATTACGCGCGACGGACGAAAACTGACAGCGCGCTATGTCGGGTTGGACGCACAGTCTGGATTGTCGGTGTTGCAGGTGAACGCGGCTATCGCTCCGCTAATCGCGGAGGAAGTCGCCGGGCAATTGAGTCAAGGGCAAGCGGTACAGATCTTCGCCCCGGAGCGGACGACGCCTGAAGGTGAGGGCTCATCGAAAAACATCTATGTAAAGGTAGGCGAGGTAAATACCAGGATCACCTCGCTGGCGAATAGTCCGGGGAATGTGGAGCGACTAACAGTGCGCGGCGCCATGCTCTCGCCGTCAGTTATTGGCGGTGTGGCTTGTGACGAAGCGGGAAAGACGTTGGGCATAGTTGAGTCCATCGATGGCGACGACGCGCGCATCGTGCCCTCAGATACAATTCGTGCGGCTACCCGCCGTGTATTGGAGCGACAGTCGAGCGTTCCCAGACCTCTGCTTGGTGTCGTGGGTGAACCGGTGGAATTCGCGGCGCGAGCTTCCTTCCTTGCGCACGGATGGGACGAAAAGCAATTGACCGAGCTGCTCCAGGAGCATCTGGGCATTCTGCTGACTTCCGTGAGGCCGGGCACGCCTGCCGCGCTGGCCAAGTTGCATCCGGGCGACGTAATAGTCCGTGTTAATCAGCAGGATATTGAAAGCAGCGAAGAATTCTCCAAGCTGCTGGGAGAAGCAGGCAGCGGCCGGGAAGTTCAGTTTCTGATCCGGCGGCCGAGTTTCCCGAGCCCGTTTCCGATAGACGTGAAACTTGGAGGTTCGTTTGATCCGGTCTTTGAATACCATTTTGAATTCCCCGCAATGGCTCCGAAACTAAATGGCTTGGAAGGGCTGGGCGTTGAAACGATGGCCCTCTCGGCAAAAACCCTGGCCCAGTTAGGCGCCGAGAACGGGTTACTGATTGTAGCCGTGGAACCGGAAAGCATTGCGGCGCGCAACGGGCTCAGGGAGGGTGACGTTATTGAATCGATCGATGGCCGGCTCTTGCGACCTGGAGCCTGGAACCTGGGCTTTCAGTTCAGCCGGAAGAAGAAGCACGTGCTCTCGTTGGTCAGGAGGCGTGAAAAAAAACAGGTGGTCCTGGAGCCAGTGGAATAGCTACTTCGATGCTTTCGTTGAGTCGAAGCCAGACTTACATTTGTGAGCGCCGTGGGGACGTTGACGCCGAACACGGCGGCGGATCAGGGATTTGAAATTTCAGATTTGAAATTTGAGATTTCAGATCACAGGGCCCCGATTTCAAGTCTCAGAGCCAGATCCCCGATTTGAGATCTCAGATTTGAAAAGTGGATCAATCTCCCGGTTTGCCCGGTAGCAATCCTTCACACGAAAGCGTCTGCGGTCCACTTTCGTTGCAGATCGCGAACTTGGCGCTAGACCCCTCGTACATGGTCACGCCGGCGTATTCGCCCCGAGCGTTGAGAATATAGAAGTTCACGTAAAAGTTCGGCGTGCCTCTGCTGTTCAGCAAGCGTTTCTCAACCGTGTTTGCTTTGACCCGCTTAAGCGCTTCCATCCCGGCGTCCTTCGGATGCGCACCGCGGCGCATCTCTTCGACGATAAGAAACGAGCAGAGACCAAACAGATTTGCTTCGCCGCGCCCGGTGGAACCAGCCGCACCCACGCTGCCGTCGACATACAGACCCGCGCCCAGAATCGGCGAATCGCCCACGCGTCCGGGTATCTTCCACGACAGTCCGCTGGTAGTTGTCACACCGCAGATTTCGCCTTTGCTGTTGATGCCGTCGCAGTTTATCGTGCCGTGAAAATTCTCTTCTCTCAGTAGTCCCTGGGCCAGCATGTCCATCGCTGCGCGGCGTCCGGCTTCGGCTCTCTTCTTCGGATCAAGATAGTGTGACGGGTCGATCTGGCGTTTCCACTTCAGCCAGAGCTCGCGAGAATGCGGCGTATTAAGATCGTCTTCGATCTTGAATCCCATGCTTCGGGCAAAATCCTGCGCCCCCTTGCCGACTATCAAGTGATGGTCAGTCTGTTCTGAGACGGCTTTCGCGACCAGTGAAGGTGTGCGGACGCCTTCGATCGACGCCACTGCGCCGGCTTGTTTCTTCGGTCCGTGCATGCAGGAAGAATCAAGCTGGACTACTCCCTCTGCGTTTGGCAGGCCGCCATAGCCTACACTGTCATCCAGAGGATCGAGCTCAACAATATTTACACCGGCGATAACTGAGTCGAGGACGTCCTCACCCTGCGTGATCATCGTGAAGGCCTTCTGGACACAGGTTACCTCTCCGCCGTTCTTGAAATGATTTCCATTGGCCGACGAAATGACGAGAGGTTTGACGGCGCTGGGCGCCAACATCGTCGGCAATGCGGCCCGGGTCCCCGACTGCGACGCGAGCACCAGGCCCGCGGCGCCGGTTCCAATCATGAAATCACGGCGTTTCATCTTGATCGACCTCGCTTTGTGTTTCGGAATTTGCAGGCCGTGTTTACACGAGCCCGGTATTGTCAGTCAACCTGAAAACCAAACTTTTGGGACGCACTCGCTTTCGCGACTCGATCAATTACCGTCACCAGCAGCACATATCGGCCCGGCCGCAAACCCTCGAGATCTAGTTCGGCCGCATAGGGAAGTCGACGCGGGTCTGAGTGTGCATCAATCTGAATTTTGTGCAACGGCATGGTGATGACCGGTTCGTCGTCGCGAAACAGCTGTATCTGAACGGCCAGATCAGGGCCCGCATCGAAAGGAATCGTAGAACTTGCCGGTACATTATTGAGGAGTTGCGGCGTGCCTGGGGTTACCGGTGTTGGTGTAGCAACCGTGGAGCTACCACTCGCATTGTAAACGAACGTCAGAAAGCGCAAGTGCGATGAACTCGCAAAATGGTGGTCGATGTTTAGATAGACCTGGCGCAGAGGATCCGGTGACTTGCCAGTGTCAGACGCATCCGCGCTCGACGACTCGATTTCCGTTTCTGTTTTTCGCTCCCCGACAATCAGGGAGCTCAGTGTCAGAGTCTTTGCGCTGATGTCGGGAATCTCGATCCAGCGCACGGCACTTCCAGCGCGACCGTGTTTCGCGTCTACCGCCGCCACCCTAATCTGGTAAAGCCCGGGCTTGAGGGTAGTGAAGTGGCTGTAGAAAACGCTGTCGGGTGGCGGTGCATTCGGAGTATTGCTCTTCGTCCTGATAGTCAGGTGCTTATTGAAAGTGCTGACGGATTTGCCTTGATCATCGTAAACACCACCGCCAACATCCAGGTTTGCGATCTGTTGGTCTGCCTGGGCCTCGAGCGTCAATGAGGTCGTTGATATCTTGACGGAAGTTGTCAGTGTCTGGCCCACCTTGTCGAGGTCCAAAAAGTTCAGCGAGATCGATACCGGCAAATCGCTCTTTGGATAGATGGCTCGCAGCGCTTCAATCATTAGTTCGCCCGCGGGTCTGCTGCCGGCTTCGCCTTCCTTCCGGTTCTGCGACGCCGTTCCAGCAGGCGGGCTGTCACCAAAGCCATGATGGAAGCGGATCACCAGATCAGGACGTCCGTTCACGCTCACTTCGACGCGGCGAGATCTTTGATTGTTTTGATCTGCGTCCTCGGGCCGCCATGCCAGGAGATAGTAAGCAGAGGTTTCTTTC
>JAWWPL010000431.1:0-10729 GCA_033850605.1 Blastocatellia bacterium
AAGATCATCCGGAGTTGCCGCAGACTCGTTCGCGCTCTGTTCTAAATGATTAACCTCACTGTCTGCGCCAGCCGTTCGCAGCGGTCGCAAACGGACGGCGGGATCGACGACGGCTAATTCTTTGATCTGCTGTTCGCTGAGAGGGCTTTGATGCGTTTGAGCGAAAGCTAAACCCTTCTCAGTAAGCTTCCAATACCCGTAACGAGGAGCACTCGAAAGCCCTGCCCGCTTTAACCTATCGTGAGCCCAGCCGACACGATTCTTATAAACCGGCTGCGTCCGGCTCGGGAGAACCTTGAGTTTGTCCTCTTCATCAATGCCAAGGGTTTCAGCTGCCGCCTCGTAGACGACTGAGGCTCTTTCGCCGTCAGGATGCTTGGCGAGATAGCGCAAGATGGGTTCGATGAATTTGTCGTAGGTTGGGACAGACACACGATGACTCCATGAAAGTCATTAGAGACGCCGCTAATTGTAGTCGTTGGTTGAGTGATGATAAAGCTGTGTGGGACCACAATAGGAAGCGTCATGGACAAGGAGGGGGGGCTTGCGCCGCTCTGTGCGTGAGAGTTTCACCTCCTTGAATCAACATTTCCTGGCGGTTTCTCTCGATCATGTTGAGCGGGGGCGAGCCCCCCTTCCCAACCATGAGGCGTTCCGAGTTAAACCGTAGGGTCTCCCGGTTTGTGCTTAATGATCCGCCCTCACCTCATCGGTGCCAATCCAAGTCTCTAACCGCTTGAGACAGCTTCTCGACATCATCCGCCCACCACCAATCATGATTCACGGCGAGCGGTTGATCGCCTTGAGAGTGGAACGACGTGAAGCTGGACCAGCGATAATCTTTGGCAGATTTCACCAACCCCGCCTTCACGGGGTTGGCATGAATGTAGTTGATCTTCTGCCAAATCATCCAGCCGCTCCACAAGGACATTGCTTTGAAACTTTCTTGCCAAACTCTATGGCCGTCTTCGTCTGCGCGAAAGCGGAAGCTCTTACTTGACCTGACAATGCCTTTCGCTGAGAGACTCTTTAGTTCGCCGACAAATTCTTTTATTCGACCGTCACGCGGGTTACTAATTAAATGAAAATGATCCGGCATCAAAACATAGGCGATTAATTTGCTTGGCCACTTTTGATTGATCGAATGCAGTTCTTCCAGGAATGAGTGGCAACAAACTGGCTCGGTGAAGACCTTGGTGCGATCCAAAAAGTTGCCGGTGACAAAGTGGAGCGCTCCCGGGAGATTAAGGTTGGACCATTTGCGAGCCATATGGGGGGATCTCTTTTCAGCCTGCGGGGGCAAGCCCCCTTCCCAACCACGAGATTTTCATGGTTGCCGCAGAAATCCTCGCGGCAAAATGATTTTCGTATTGTCCAATAATTAGTCTCCGCTCAACCACACCGCTGCATTGCGCACGTAGGTCTTGATATCTTCCAGCGCCTGCGGATTTCGCTTGTAGCCGTCGCCCGGCGGTTCTTCCAGAAAGCTGGGACATCCCATGTCGGTATTCCAGTTGTAGTCGGCAAAGTGGTGAAAGCTTGATTCCGCAATGCCGCGGCCGAGCGTGTTGCCGTGTTCATCGGGTGAACTCTCGAAGGCCACAACTAGATTGAACGGACGGTCCGTCACCTCGCTTTTACCGGTGGCAATTACGCGGGCGTGATCTTCACCTTCGGGCACACCGACCGCTCCCTCATGCGGGTGGGCCGGAAAGAACTCAATCAGATTATCGGCTGAAGCATTCCGGCGCAGGAGTTCATGCGGGAAAGTAATCGCGATGGTTTGGTAGTCGCCGTTCGCGCCCGAGTGATAGTTGGGCCATGAAATCGAACTCGTATCTTTGTCGTCGGGTACACGCCGGTCAGCGTCAGGCTCGGGATGTTTTGAATGAAAGAAGTGAGCGCGGCCTATGCCGCCCAGCGTGCACAGCGAAATTCCCAGATCCTGATGATCGCGCGTCGCCATAATTCCGCCGCCGCGCTGGCGAAAGCGGGTGATGCCCTGACAATCAGGGACACTCAGCCCGTCGCCGTTATCGATCGCGAACAACCACAACTCGTCAAAGTCCGTCTTGTCGAGGGTGCTAAGGACCGGATCATTACCTGCCAAATCAGCTTCCCGATTACGGGTCGTCACTGCACACAGTTGGCTCCCCTGTGGGTCTTTCATCGAACTGAGTTCATCGCGCAACAACGAAAACCGGCCGACATGCCAATTGTCTTCGGCGTAGGGAATCGTGGTTTGCAGCAGGATGCGAATTGGTTTTGTCATAAATAAATCCTTTCCACGATAGTGAGGTCAGTACCGAGAGCGGTAGCGACCGGGTTTCGTCCTCGGATTTCTAGCCGCGTCGAGTGTCGAGACCCGGTCGCTATCGCTCCCGGTACTGACCTCATCGCCGAGCCGCCTCCAAGGGTCTAGAATCTTAAGCTGAAGAAAGCACGAAACCAAACTATGGAATCGCCGGAAATCTTCACTCCTTCTTACGCACGCATATCATCGTGCCCTGCATCGTAGCCACCAACTCTGTTTCGTCGTCGCGCAGGGCAAAAACATCCGCGCGCACCACGCTGAGCGTCCGTCCGGCCTTGATTACTTCCGCGCGGGCCACAAACTCTTTGCCTTGCGCCGGCCGCAGCAGGTTAACCTTGAACTCAACGCTGAGGACATTCGAACCTGCCGGCATCAAAGTAAAGGCGGCGTAACCACAAGCGGAATCGGCGATGGTAGTGACCACGCCGGCATGCAGATACCCATGCTGTTGGGTCAGGTCGGCGCGATAGGGGAGCGTGATTTCAACGACGCCCGACTCGACCAGTGAGAGCCGTGCGCCAAACAAATGCATGATGGGCTGTTGCGCAAAGCTGCGAGCAACGTCTTCAGCGAAAGATGGATTCAGAGGGTTCATATTTGGAGTGCGTTAACTTGTTACCGCTTTCAAAGGCCGCGACTTGTCGCGGTAAGTTAGAAACTTCCACCGCCGCGCGGCGACAAGTCGCCGTTACTAAAGCGCTGACAAGTCAGCGCACTCCAAAAGCCCAGATTCAGTCCGACAAGTCGTCAATTTGCAAAACGATCGAATTTGCGCCAGCGCCTTTAATAGCGTCAATCAGTCGAACAACGTCGCCGTACTTCTCTTCATGCAGGCAACAACAAGAAGCAGGATAGCCAGAATCGAAAATGCATATGCACATTTATTTTTTATTAGGTAACTCATTAAGGTCCGCTGAATCTCTGGACCAGTTTCGGCTTAATGACTTTCATCTTTTCGGCCGTCTTGCGCATTCGTCCTGCAGGGCTTCCCCCGTTATGTAGATACGAATCAGCTCAATCACTTCAGCGCAGAATCCAGCGACGACCGATCATCCAGCAGAATCCATTCAACGATCGAAAGCGGCAGACTGCCGTTCTTGATCAGGTCGTCGTGAAACTGACCCAGGCGAAAATCTTTGCCCTTCTGGTCGCGATACTTGCCGAGCAGGCGCATGATCTGCCACTTGCCGGTCATGTAAGTTATCTTCTGCGTGGGACTGGCAGCCGCGCCGGCGGCTTCACCTTCGGCTGCTTCG
Organism: Blastocatellia bacterium; assembly: GCA_033850605.1. GTDB lineage: Bacteria > Acidobacteriota > Blastocatellia > Pyrinomonadales > Pyrinomonadaceae > UBA11740. The sequence goes on from JAWWPL010000431.1 coordinate 3,571, forward strand.
CGATCAAGTCCGCCGGCGTCCATGAAATATTTCACCGCTTGTTCGAAGGTCCACCGGCCGGTGTGCAGGTTGACGTCGACGCCGATGCGGGCCGCGCGATAACGCGCCAGGCGCAGCACCTGCCCCTGCGAAGCGGAATTCACCGGATACAATCCCGTCCGCATCAACATCTCTTCGCCGTACAACGCCCAACCCTCGATCATGATGTTGTCCGAATGCTGCCGGCGAATCTCATCAGTCAAATGGTTGGCGATCGACAGTTGCAAAAAGTGGCCGGGAATACCTTCGTGGCCGAGAATCGGGCGCGGGTCTTCGATGGCCGCGCGGATGTAGAAGTTCTTGCTTTGCGGATTGTACGTTGGAATGAAATAGAAACCGCTCGCGTCTTTATCGTACACGCCGGGCGCGTTCATGAACCCACCGGGACTGGTGGGCTTGAAAGCTTCGGGCAGTTGCCGGATTTCAAAGCGGCCGAGATAAGACGGCAAAGTGACCAGATGGTTCTCTTTCAGAAAGCCGATCATTTCCAACTCGCGGCTTTCATATGCTTTCAAAAAGTCGCTCTGATCCTTTGGGATAACTTTTGCGCGCGCGGGATTTGGATCGGCCAGTGAAGGATCGGGCAACATTGATTCAAGCGCTCGATAACGCGCCAGTTCGGCCTGGCCCAGCATCTCAAGCTGTTTCGCGTCAATCGGCAGCAGATAAATATTCTTTAGAAGATAGTTGTAGTTTTCCTCGCCCATGGGCTTGAACGGGACCATGCCGGGCAGACGCTTTTCGAGCCAATCGGCAAATCCATGGATCGATGCCAGGGCGGCCTCACGCGACTTAATCAGATCACCCTTCTCAGCCGGCGGCAGGTCTTTGGCCAACGTCATCAAGCTGTCAGTGAACAGGCTGTCGATCGATCGCGCGGAGTCGATCGCGAGCTGCGCATAGAGTCGAACCGGTTTGTTGAGGTTCTGTTTGCCGTGCTCGATCACGAAAGGCATCTGTTTTAGTCGCGCCGTAGCGGCCAGTGAGCGATTGCGCGGCGTGTCGTAGTCTTTCTTGAGCAAAGAAAAAATTCCATTGCTGCATTCGTTGACATAAGTCTGGGGATCGGTCTCTTCAAAATCGATTACGCGATCAAAGAAGACAATGCTCTCCAATTGAGATCGAAACAGGAGCCAGTCGATGCGATCGTCCTTGCTCCACTTTTCGGTCTGCATCGTCCTTACTTTAGCGAGTACTTCTTTGACGTGCAGCCGGCGCGCGAGCAGAGCTGACAGCCCATAATTCGTGAGTTTGTCGTCCCAGGTGTGCAGCCCGGCATCACTGCTCGAAACGGGATAATTCTGGTTACGCCAGTTGTAATAGTCGCCGGCGAGTTGGTGGAGGTCGGCGGGCGTCGCGGGTTGTTGCGCCCTAATAGTTTCGCGAGGAATCGTCATGACGACGAATCCAAACAAGCAAAGAATCAGAAGTTTCATAGGTTACACCTCGGCTCAATATCACAGCGTGCGCAGTCGCAAGTCAAAGGCCAGGATTAACCGGCCCCTAACTGGTTTCGTTCGCTAATTCCAGCCGCACAAAAACGATCCACGAAATTACACCAACCAGGCCTTGGGGTCTTGCAGCGCCTGGGCGTTGCGCTGCAGTCCGTTCAGCTTAGCCCGCTTCATCGCGCTGCGGCGAAAACGAGCAGCATACGCTGCGGGAGTTAGCGCCAGAATTTCAGAGGGTGATGCGTTGACGTTTCCCTCGCGCGGTTCGAATCGCGATTCGTCAGTCGCTGGTGTCATCTGGTTCCAGGGACAGACGTCCTGGCAAATGTCACAACCGTACAGCCAGCCTTCCAAATGCCTCGCTACCTCCGGACGAAGCTCAGGCGCGCGCGATTCGATTGTCGCGTGAGAGATACACAAATTCGAATCTACGACATACGGTTCGACTATCGCGCTCGTGGGACAGACGTCGATGCAGAGCGTGCACGAGCCGCACTGATCAACGACTGTGTGTTCCGTGTCTTCGAGGTCGAGATTCAGCAGTAACTCACCGATAAAAACCCACGAACCATACTCCTCGGTAATCAAATTGGTGTGCTTGCCCATCCAACCCAGACCGGCGCGCACGGCCCAGGCTTTGTCCATCATCGGTTGGATGTCTAGACAAACTTTACCTTTTGCTTCCGGCCACTGCTGTTTGATCCACGACCAGAGTTCGCGCAGCTTGTCGCCGACTACGTCATGGTAATCGTCGCCCCAGGCATAGCGTGACACCTTGCCTGGATCGTCAGAATGCTCGTGCGAAGTGTAGTAGTTCAAAGCGACGACCACGACCGAGCGCGCCTCCGAAAACAACTTACGCGGGTCGGTGCGTTGTTCCGGATCGCGTGTCATCCAACTCATCTCTCCGTTGAACCCTCGTCCGAGCCATTCCTCGAGGCGGCCGCGTTCCGCGGACAAAGCTTCCGCCTTCACAATACCGATCTTTTGAAAACCGAGCGCCCGAGCCTGAGACTTGATTTGGGCCGAGACGCGGGCGCGATCGTCCTGTTGCTCTGAACCGGCTTTTGCTTGAATTCCAACCATTCTGATTGGGCGCAATTATAGCAAAGTGATCCGCAGGCAGCTTTGCTGCGAGATCTATGGGGTAGCGGGTAAGAGGGTGTCGCTAGTCTACGGGGCACGAGCCGGGCTGTTAGGGAGGGCTCGGAGGTGCATGATTGAGCCCTCCCTGACGGTCGGGCCATTGCCTCGCGACCATTCATCGGAGCCGCGGGCGCAAGCAAAAACCCGGGCGCGTCTGTTGCGAAGACGCGCCCGGGTTAGCTGGCTCAGTTTGAACTCGTGTTTAGAACTTGAGACGAAGTCCAAGTTGTATCTGGCGCGGCGCACCCGCGTTGTTGGTGGTCCGGAGCAGTCCGGTTGCGGGGTCGCGAAGCTGCAGGAAAGCTGCGTTGGACGGGGCTAGAATCTCGCCCGTCTTTTCATTGACGCCGGGATTGCCATAGTTGAGGGCCGTCGTTGAGGCAAAGGTCAGGTTCTGGAAATTGAACAGATTGAAGGCCTCGAAAGACGGTGATAGTTCAAACTTCTCACCTAACTTGAACTTGCGCTCAATGCGCAAATCAAGAAAGCGGAGTGACCGGTTGCGATAAGCGTTACGCTTGAGACTTACGCCGGGCGAAAGGTAAGGCCGATCGTTAAAGTTACCGGCATCCTGGTTAAGATCGCTGGACGTATTGCCTTGAAGAGTAACCAGGGCCGCATATGCAGCGCCGGACAGGCCCGCACCGGGTAAGCCGGAACCTGCGGGCGGCGCAACGATACTGCTCACCGTTATATCGATTGGTGCTCCGGAGAGATAGCGCGCGGTGGTGGCCGCTTCAAAACCCAGTGGCAGATTTAGCACCGAGCTAAAAGCAACTACGTGCCGCCGATCGTTTGCGCCGTAATTGTATTCGGGCGTCAAATTGAACGCGTTATCATAAGAAGCGAAAGTGGCGTTGCGCTCAGTTGAATCGTTATCGAGGTTTCTCGAAAGCGTGTAGAACGCATCGAACTGGCCGAACTTGCGGCGCAGTTGGCCGCGGAACACCAGCGCCTGGTATTCCGATTTAGCTCCAGGTTCGCGCACCTGAACGTAACCGGTGTTGCCGAAAGTCGTAATGGGCCGATTTTGCGCCCCGATGAGTGGCACGGCCGGCGACCCGATAGTGCTTGCCACAATACCGAAGAACGGTCGCTGACTGGCATCGCCCGGACGGATTACCGGAGTTGGCAGATCGTGATCGAGGTTGAAGTTCAAGCGAGTGGTCCTCACGTAATCGTAGCTAGCTCCCACCGTTAAGCCGCGCGCGATTTCGCGTTCGAATCCTCCGCCAAACTGGATCGAGCGCGGGTTCCTGAAATTCTGGCCACCCGCAACGACCTGCAAGCCATTCAACACATTAACTGTTCCGCCACCTGCGGCGGAAATGTTGGTCAGAATCTGATTTACCTGATCCACGCTCAGGATTGGCAAAGAATTCAGAGGAAAGTTGTTGAGGTCAATTCCGATGGACTTGAACTGCTTATAGACCGTGTTAAGAGCGGTCGGCAAACCCGATGACGGTAGGGTCAAAGTGACGTCGCCAAACGGAGTGCGGAAGTTGTTCAGCGGAGCGGCGAGCGTCAAAACCGGCGTCGCGGCGTAATAGATTCCCGCGTAGCCGCGAATGACTCCCTTGCCGTTCTTCCAGGGATCCCAGGCAATACCACCGCGCGGGCCCCACTGATTCTTTTGGCTGGGGATGACGCGAGGATCAACGTTCCCGAGCGGTAAGTTCGTGTTGAGCACCGCATTGGTTGCGGCGGCGTTACTGGTATCCGGCTGAGGCATTATTTGCGCCTCGTAGCGAAGACCAAAGTTGATCGTCAGGTTCGGACGCACGCGCCAGGAATCCTGGGCGTAGCCGGCATACTGCGGTGACGATAACGTCAGCAATCCATTGCCGAGGTTTCGGGCATAGCGTACGCGCGTGTCGTCGAAACGATTGGTCGGATCGAGAATCGTTCCCGCGGTAGCACCGTTGGCGTTAGCCGTGGTGGTGTTGCCCCCGGCAGAAAGAATTCTGAGCACCTGGATCAGGTTGTCTGCGGAAGTACCCAATCCGGAGAAGCTAAACTGTCCAAATTGCCGGAAAGCAAATACCTGGCTGGCTTTGACGAAATTATATTCGCCGCCAACTTTCCATGTATGCGACCCTCGAATCAGAGTGATGTTATCGGCAAACTGTACCCGGTAGTCAGATTCAGTAGTCGGCAGGAAATTGACAGTGCCAAAGTTTCCATAGACCGCCTGAATCAACGGCGAGATTTCATTCGCCAGACGTGGTCGGTTTTCCTTTGAATACTGCCCGCGGAATTCATTAATGGTTGCGGGGCTAAGGAACGATGTCAATTGCCCTACTACTGTATGTGAGTTGTCGCCCTCGGTACCGTTGTTGGAGAGCGCGCTGTTGGTGGTCGGAGTCAATGAGGTGCCGGCCGTGACCGCGTTGAGCGCGGTGTTCACGCTGTAATTGTAGCGAACGTTGAGCTGATGCTTTTGACTGAAATTGAAGTCAAAGCGCGTCAGGAAAACCTTGGCATCGTTTGTCTGCTTGTAAGGGCCTTCCTTGGACAGCGAAAAGCCGAGCGCTTCGCTGATACCGCTCGCAATAGTGCCGCTGGTGATACCAGCCTGCTGCAGCTGGTTCAGCAACACCGTGCGTGACTGGAGGAGTTTCTGCTGCTCGTAAGCAACAAAGAAGAAGGACTTGTCTTTGCCGCCGTAGTGGCTCCTTCCGCCTTCGCCAAACCGGGGAATCGGAAAGGGTCCGCCCACTGATCCGCCGAACTGCTGCTGGGTCGGCGCAGCGACCTGGTTGAAAGCATTCTTGGAGGCCAAACCGGTCGATCGATCGACGTAAAAGGCGCCTCCATGAAAATCATTGGTGCCGGACTTGGTCACAGCATTAACAATGCCGCCGGTTGAGCGACCGAACTCTGCGTTGTAACCAGTGGCCACTACCTGGAATTCTTTAATCGCGCCCTGCGGAATGGTAAAAGCCTGATTGGAGCGTTCACCTCCGCGCAAGCCGCCGAAGAACGGATTGTTGTAATCCGCACCGTCGATTTGCACGTTGCCGTTGATGCCGCGTTGTCCTGCCAGTGAAATTTGCCCGCGCAAAGGATCGATCTGGGCGGTCGGGGTTGCCAGCACAAAATCCTGAAAGCGCCTTCCGTTAATCGGCAGTTGGCTGATCGACGTTTCGTTAATATTGGTAGTGTTCTGCACCAGCGTCGTGTCGACACTAGTACCGGCGTTGACCAAAACGGTTCCGCTGACGGCCTGGACGCTGAGCGAGATGTCGGCGCTGAGAGCTGACCCAACTTCAACTTTGTAACCGGTCTGGGTGGACTTGCCAAATCCCGGCGCCGTTACATCGACTGTATATTCGCCAGGTGGTAACGACACCGCGCGAAATTCGCCTTGATCGCCAGTAGTCAGTGTGCGATTCAAGCCGGTGGCGGGATTGGTAACGACTACCGTGGCTCCCGGCACCAGCTCCCCGTTAGCATTCTTAACAGTGCCGACGATTTGCCCGGTGCTGGCTTGCGATTGTGCCAGAACGCTTATCGAGCAGATTGTGATGAGCACAAGGGAAGTAGTACAGAAACGTAGGGATTTGAGCATAACAGGAGAACTCCTTGAGGAAACATGATCGTTGAAACCATTTGCGCTCGAGCCATCGGGCGCAGAGTTAACTGAGACTGCCGAGAACGTTTGTGGCCGCTTGTAACGAAAGGAAAACCAGGATCTGCTGTAGAACGCGGTTTCTATCATGACGGGCGGCATGCGCGCAAGCTAAAAACAGGTAAAGGGCATGAAAAGTTTGTTAACAAAAGAACCCGTGCCGGCGAAAAAAAAAGGGGCGCGTGCTCGAATGAACACGCGCCCCAGGAATATCAACGCGACATCAGGTCGCGAAAGATAGATTAGAACTCAAAACGAACGGCGAGTTGTATTTGCCGTTCACGGAAGAAGAACCCGTCAGAGCCGGCGATGCTGCCGAACGTAGGATTGAAACTCGCGAATATTCCAGTACCAAACGGACAAACGCCGGTTGCTCCGGTCCCGGTACAAACCGTATACATCTGGGTATTCACGCTCGTCACCTGCGTGCGATTGAAGATGTTGAATCCTTCAGCCAGCAGTTCGATTTTGTAATTCTCCTTCAGAGTGAAGCGACGCGAAACGCGCAGGTCCACGTACTTGATCGGAGGCTGGTGGAAGTAGTTGTTCGGCAATAATGCGAACCGCAGCGAACCGTTCGAACCATTGATGCCCCCCGCCTGGCTAAAGCCGAATACGCCACTCGGGCTGAAGCTGTTCGTTGTTGGGGTGTAGCGCGCACCGGAAAACATATTTACTACCGGCGCAATGGTCCAGCCATTAAGAAGCGCACGAGCCACTTTGTTGTCCTTGTTCTTATAGCTGGTGTTATAGACAACGCTGGCCACAAACTTGTGCCGGCGGTCAAAGTTAGAAAGACCCGCCTCACCTAACTGATTCAAAGGATCGAAGGGAGCCGAGAAGCCCGGGGTAAATGTCTGGGAATTCTGTCCGTTGTCCCTGGCCTCTGAAA
>JAWWPL010000436.1:0-9629 GCA_033850605.1 Blastocatellia bacterium
TGTGATTTCGTGGATCGTTCTTGCTCGGGGAAAGACAACAAGAAATCAAACTAGGGCACTACCCTTGTCTTGATTCACTTGTCACAGTCTCGTCGTTCTTGCTAGTATCCCTCGCGGTGGAATTCACTGAAAAAGCTCGGATCATGGACGAGGCGCGAATCAACCGCGCATTGGCACGGCTGGCTTCCGAGATCGTTGAAGAAAATCACGGCTTGACTGATTTGGTTCTGGTTGGCATTCGTCGTCGTGGCGTCCCTCTCGCCAACCGCATCGCAGACAAAATTGCTGACCTCGAAGGTAAGCGCCCGCCAGTAGGCATCCTTGACATCACTTTGTATCGTGACGATCTTTCGACGGTTGGCGCCAAGCCGATTGTCAGCGGCACAGAGCTGCCCGGCGATGTTGAAGGCCGCTGCATCGTTCTGATTGATGATGTGCTTTACACCGGTCGCACGGTGCGGGCGGCGCTCGACCAGTTGATCGATTTCGGCCGGCCGCGGCGGGTGCAGCTGGCGGTTCTGATTGACCGCGGCAACGAACATCGGGAATTGCCGATCCAGGCTGATTACATCGGCAAGCTGGTGCCGACGAAAAAGAGCGAGATCATAAAAGTCATGCTCAATGATTTTGACGAAGACGAAGGCGTCGTAATTGTGGAACGACCGGCAGCAGAAGCTGCAGCGTAAAGCGGCCCCGATGGCCGCTTTTTTTTATGAGTGGCACAGACTTCAGTCTGTGTTGCTGCAGGCATTAATCACAGACTGAAGTCTGTGCCACTTGCTGATGAGCACTAACTTCAAACTCAAACACCTCCTCGGCATTCGCGAACTAACCGCCGATCAGATTAATTATCTGCTGGACACGGCTGAGACGTTTCTCGACGTCTCTAAGCGTGAAATAAAAAAAGTACCGGCGCTGCGCGGCCGCACGGTCATTAATCTTTTCTTCGAAGCTTCGACCCGCACGCGCACCTCCTTTGAAATCGCAGCCAAACGACTGTCGGCCGATGCCGTCAACATCAGCGTCTCAACTTCGAGTGTCTCGAAAGGCGAAACCCTGCTCGATACCGCGCGTAATCTGGAAGCAATGGCGCCTGACTGCATAGTCATTCGCCACTCTTCGGCAGGGGCGCCGGGACATTTGGCGCAGGTTTGCAATGCGGCAATCGTGAATGCCGGTGATGGCGCGCACGAACATCCGACCCAGGCGCTGCTCGATGCGCTGACCATCCGCGAATACAAGGGCCATCTGGCCGGACTCAAAGTTGCCATCATCGGCGACATCCTGCATTCGCGCGTGGCGCGTTCGAATATTTATCTATTGGCTAAGCTCGGCGCGATTGTCAGCGTGGCCGGGCCGGGGACGTTGGTGCCAAAGGAATTCGGCGGCCTAATCGAACAAGGTGTGCGGGTCGAAAGCAGGATCGAAGACGGAATTGTCGACGCCGACGTAGTGATGATCCTGCGCGTGCAGCGTGAGCGCCAGACGGAGGCTTTCTTCCCGTCGATGCGCGAATACGCCGTTCATTACGGATTGCACCTGAGTCATCTAAGCCTGGCGGCTCCCGATGCCATCGTAATGCATCCCGGTCCGATGAATCGCGGGATCGAAATATCATCAGAGCTCGCCGACGGCGGACGCTCGCTGATTCTGGATCAAGTCACCAACGGCGTCGCAGTGCGAATGGCCGTGCTCTACCTTCTGGCCGGCGCCAGTAAAGAGAATGGAGCAAAGCGAACTCCGATCGCTAAGAACAGTGCGAAGAAGGAACGGACTGGCAAGTTATTTCCCCAATAGCAGAGATGCGGGTTGTTCCCCTCCCTTTGGGAGGGGTTAGGGGAGGGTGCGAAGCTTGACGGAGACAATCCATCTCCCCACCCCTCTCCCAAAGGGAGAGGGAGTTTACAAAAGAAGCACGAAGAAAAGATCGCAATGCGCTTACTGATTCAAAATGGCTACGTCATCGATCCCGCCCAGGGAACCAACACCGGCAAAAATCTGCTAATCGAAGATGGCCGCGTGGTCGGGCTATCGAGCCAGGCCGATGGTGTCCCCGAAGGCGCCGAAGTCTTCGACGCTACCGGGCTGATAGTGGCGCCTGGATTCATTGATATGCACGTGCATCTGCGCGAACCCGGACACGAATACAAGGAAACGATCGCCAGCGGGGCCGCAGCAGCGGTCGCGGGCGGCTTCACCACCGTTTGCGCAATGCCGAACACTGAACCCATAAACGACAACGCGGCAGTGACCAGGTTCATCATCGAACAGGCTGAGCGGGCCGGCCTGGCATCGGTCTTCCCAATAGGCGCGATCACCAAAAATTCAGCCGGAACTGAGCTGGCGGAAATGGGCGAGATGAAAGACGCCGGCATCATCGCCGTTTCAGACGACGGCCGTCCGGTGCCCTCTGCCGGCATGATGCGCCGGGCGATGGAATACGCGCGCGGCTTCGACCTCCCGGTAGTCGATCATTGTGAAGACAAATCTCTTGCCCGGGACGGAGTGATGCACGAAGGTCACTGGTCGTTGGTGCTGGGCCTGCGAGGCATGCCTGCTGCTTCGGAAGAAGTCGACGCAGAACGCTACTGTCTGCTGGCAGAATTAACCGGTGCTCGTGTGCATCTCGCGCACGTTTCAACCCGCGGAGCGATCGAGGCCGTGCGGCGCGCCAAAGAAAAAGGACTGCCGGTGACGTGCGAAGTGACGCCGCACCATTGGACGCTGACTGATGAAGCAGTACAGGACTACGACCAGAACACAAAAATGAGCCCGCCTTTGCGCAGTCAGGACCATATCGAAGCAATTCTCGAGGGCTTGCGCGACGGCACCATCGACGCTATTGCTACCGATCACGCACCGCATCACGCGGACGAGAAAGCGCTAGAGTACGATCAATCTCCGTTCGGTATTGTAGGTCTGGAAACCGCGGTGGGACTGGCATTTGAACACCTCGTTAACCAAGGCGTGATCTCGCTCGAGCGTTTGGTCGAACTATGCTCGACGAATCCAGCGCGGATCTTCAGTTTGGAAAAGCGCGGGACGTTGCTGGCCGGCTCACGCGCTGACTTAACCATTCTGGATCCTGAACTCACCTGGACCTTCGATGCGTCGCGATCAAAATCAAAAAGTCGCAACACTCCGTTCGACGGCTATACCTTCCGCGGCGCTCCGGTTGCTACGCTCGTTGCTGGACGGATTGCCTACTTGCATCCGGATTACTCACGCGTGATTCAATCCCTGCCCTCAGGAACGTTAGTGAGCTGACCTGAGGTCAGTACCGGGAGCGTTAGCGACCGGGTCTCAACTTACGCAACGGTCGACTCTGCCGGAACGATAACCCGGTCGCTAGCGCTCCCGGTACTGACGACATTGATCCTCTGCGCCCCCCTCTGCGTTCTCCAGGTCTCTGCGGTGAAATCCTGACCGCTGAAAGCTCAACGCAGAGGCGCAGAGAACACTGAGGAGGTGCAGACTAAAGAATTAGGACTACGACCTAAAAAAGTTGGCCTAAGCCGATTCCTTAGTGCTATGATTTCACGGTCTAGCTAAATCGAAAGGTAAGACCCTGGTGAAGCAGATCGTTCGCGTCGCTATTCTCACTTTGACAGCGCTTTCTCCGGGTGCTGTGTGCTCGCAGAGCGAGAATCCACAACCAAAATCAACCGTTAACACTCCGGACAAGACTAAGGAAGAACTGATCGTCGCCGAGCGGCGCAGTTACGCAATCTCACAAGTTATTTCGCTCTCTGACGAAGCGCGACGATATACAGACAAAGGCCTGCGCGCTCACGTGCTGGCCCGGGCCGCCAGTACTTTGTGGGACGCGGATCGGGAAACGGCACGGGCGCTGTTTCTGCGCGCCTGGGATGCGGCCGAGATGGCCGATGCTGAACCGCAAACTTCCAAAACCGATGAGAACTCGCGAATAAGGGCTGCAGTCAGGCGAGCGATGGGCCACGACCAGCGATCTGACGTCATCCAGTTGGCAGCCAATCGTGACCGGGCTTTGGGTGAAGAGTTCCTGAAGAAATTGACCGAGGCAAGTGATCGGGAAGCCGCCGAAGGTGATGCGAAGAAGCGAAGTCGTTACGACGATTTGTTGGGCACTGAAGCAGTAGCAAAACGGCTGGAGGTCGCGCGCTTTTTTTTGGATGAAGGGCAGATCGATCGGGCCCTCGAGTTTGCCGGCCCCGCGCTTACTGACGTGAATCAAAGTTCGATCTATTTTCTCTCGGCGTTAAGAGCGAAAAGTCCCGCAGCCGCTGACGAGCGATTCGCTTTCCTCCTCGCCCGGGCCGAGACTAATCCGGCATCCGACGCTAATACGGTGTCGGGGCTTTCATGCTATGCCTTCACTCCCGGTTCATACATAACTTATACCGCAGACGGCAGCGCAAGTTTTGGGGGCACGGGAGGGGCGAGCGCAGGGCCAACCGATCTGTCCCCCGCGCTGCGTCAGAGATTCTTTCAGGTAGCGGCCGGAATTCTGGGGCGGCCGCTGCCACCTCCCGCGGAGGACTACACGACTTCGGGCCGCGCGGGAAAATACATGGTCATCAAACGGCTGATGCCATTGTTTACACGTTACGCACCGGATCTGGCTTCCGTCCTCTATTCACAGCTGGCATCTTTGGCTACTGACCTACCGGCGGCAGCTCAGAACAAGGACTCGATGCTGACGTGGCAGTTGCGGCCGCAGCCCAGTCCCGCCGATGCCTTACTGACGATGCAGGACAAACTCGATCACGCCAAGTCTTCCTGGGAGCGCGATCGGATTTATATGGACACCGCCGTTGCGCTCTCCAGTAGCGGAGACGCGCGCGCGCGCGATATCGCAAAATCGATCGAAGACTCCAGTCTTCGCGATCAAGTTCGCCGCTATGTTGATTTCGGTCTGGTGCAATCAGCAATCAGCAGCAAGAAGATTGAGGAGATAATTCGGCTCGCCAAAGGCGGAGAGCTGGTGCGGATTTGGAGGGTGTGGGCTTATCTCCAGGCAGCGCGCCTCTTAATGAACTCGGATCGCCCGCGCGCGCTTTCGATCCTGGATGATGCCGCGACCGAGGGGCGCCGGATCGACGTAAGCGATCCTGACCGAGCCCGGGCGCTTATTGCCGTCGCCACCCAGTTAGTGACACCTGATTCCGTTCACGCGTGGGAGATACTTGCTGAAGCCGTCAAAGCCGCAAATTCCGCGGAGACATTCAACGGTGAAGATATCTGGATCAGTGCTCAAGTCTGGACCCGGGAAGGCCCCAAAATTAGAGGGGTGAAAGAGGAAGACATGGGCCTGGGCGTCATTCTGCGAGCGCTGGCAAAAGTGGAGCTCGAGCGTTCGATCGAGCTGGCGAAGAGTTTCAAAAATGAGAAGCCGCGCGCGGCGGCTATTTTGACAATCGCGGCTGTGGCCCTGGAGAAGCCCGCTTCCCGCGCTGTTGGACCGCTGTGATTGTGGCACGCGCATCTTGCGCGTGGTTCACGGGCGGGACGCCCGTGCTACTCTACTCGCCCATGAAGATTCAAAGATTCAATTGGCCCCTCTGGGTTGGCTTCCTGGTCAGTTTGTTTGCGCTGGTTAGCTATCCGTTCGTATTCGTTCGGTGGCCTCTGACACGCGATTTTCCCTGGGCCAATCTACTGCTCTTCGGGTTGGCGGCAGTGCTTTTGTATTTTGGTGCTCGACGGGCGTTTGCGCCCGATCGGCGCCGCCGATCAAGGATTGCTGCTGTGTTCCTCACAACTCTGGGCGCCCTCTTTCTCGGAGTTCTTGTCTTCTCTTTCTTTGTCGTAGGGCGGTGGTTGCCGGCGGCACACGGCGCTCCCCGCGTCGGACAGAAGGCCCCTGACTTTGTGCTCACCGATACGAACAACAAACCCGTATCGCTCGCGGAACTGCTGTCTTCTCCCATAAACGGAAAGCCCGCAAAGGGCGTACTGCTTATCTTCTATCGCGGCTACTGGTGACCTTCATGTAACTCCGAGTTGCGGAGTATTCAGCAGAGTTTGGACAAGTTGACCGCAATGGGAATTCGGCCGGTTGCGATCAGCGTGGACCCGCCGGAAGTATCTCGCGACCTCTGTCAGAAAGCCGGCTATACATTCACTTTTCTTTCCGATCCTAAAGTGGAAGCGATTCGCCGCTATGATCTGGTGCACGCCGGGCAGGGAATTAACGGTCAGGACATTGCGCGTCCGGCCGAGTTTCTTTTGGATTCGTCCGGCGCCGTGCGTTGGGGGAACCTGACTGAAAATCTCTGGGTGCGCGCGCGGACTGAGCAGAGTCTGGAAGCGGCCAAGGCGAGTCAGTAGCGGTGCCTCTCAGTAAACCCATCGCGCCTAAACGCTAGTGCTCTTCCCAAGTAACGATGCTCGTGGCGCTAAGCTTCCTGCTCGGCGCTTGCGGGTTCCGCTGGGGGAGCCACGGCAACTTCGGTCTTCGCGTACTTGCCCATCCCGAACCCCAGGAAAAGTGTTGCCAGGATGAACGCGGAAGAGAAGTAGTAAGGCGCCGACACGCCGATTGAATCGAACGCCCAGCCGAAGAACAGCGGCGCGATAATGCGAGCGACCCCGCCGTATGTCTGTTGCATTCCCATATAAAGGCCGCGTTCTCTGGGCTGGATCACCCGCGACAGCAATGCCGTCACGCACGGAAACGTGAAGGCCGTGCCCAGAGGGATCAGCGCTACCGCGATCGCCAGCATCCAAAGATTTCGCGATAACGGCATTCCTACCACACCGGCGGCCAGTAGCACGAGTCCGAGACGTGAGAGCTTCGCCTCGCCCAACCAATCGACCAGGCGTCCGAGAAGCAGGACGCGGGCAAACACTGAAATCGAACCGACGTACATGAAGAAGTAACCGATCGTCAGTTCGGTGACCTGAAAACGCGCGTTCAAAAAAAGCGCGAGCACGGAAAAGCTTCCCTGAAAAGCGCCAATCGAGATCGCATAGATCCAGATCAGCCGCGACGCCGGCTCACTTGAATGCGAGATCACGCGCCAGATCGCCTGACGCGAGGTGGGCCGCACTTCGCCGGCCTGCGCCTGCTCACTCAAGTCACGCGACTCGGTCAGATAACGCCAGGCGAAGATCATGTTCAGCACACAGAGACCAGCCGCCATAATGCCGGGCGCTGCCCGACCCATCTGTAACGTTGCCGGGCCCGGTATCAGGTCCCGCTTGCCCAACGCGAGCGCGAATGATCCGAGCACTGGGCCCAGTGCCACACCCAGATTGGTTGTCGCCGATAGCCAGCCGAGCGCCCGCGCGCGATCTTTCGGATCGGTCGAGTCGGCTACATAGGCTTGAATGACGCCCACGGTTCCGCCGCCGGCTCCCTGCACCATGCGCGAGAGGAACAAGACGAGGAGCGAGTGGGCAAAGCCGAAAATCAAATACGCGATTGCCGATGCGCCCAACGCAATCAGCAGAGTCGGCCGCCGTCCCACTCGATCGGAAAATCGGCCCCACATGGGCGCGCTCACCAGTTGGGCGACCGTAAACGAGGCAACGATGAAACCGATGATGAGTCCTATTCCAAAATGTATTCCCAAAAAGTCGACGCCGGCCCCGCCCAGCGTCTTCACATAAAACGGCAGGAGCGGAATGATCATCAGCAGTCCCACCATGTCCACGAAGGCAGTAGCCATCAGGGTGAACAACTTCGCCGGGATCTTGCGCACCTCTCTCCACAAAACATAGAGCAGCCCGCAAGCGATCGCGCCGAGCAAAACGCGCAAGATGGGTGACTGGAAAGACTGGGCGATGTTCTGCTGGATCAGAAGCATTTCAAACAGGTCATCTCATTATTAATATCGGAGGCATGCACGGTCAGAGCGAACATAATACACTAGTGTCAAATTCGTCGGAACATAACCCGGTCGCTAATCCCGGTACTGGCCGGTAGTGCCCTAGTTTGATTTCGTCTTGTCTTTCCCTGAGCAAGAACGATCCGCGAATCACACGAAATGGGTGCACGAAATAACGTTTCGTGTGGCTTCGTGGATCGTCTTAACTTCCATGAGAGTTTCAAAACATGACACCACCTACTGAACTCATCATATGACTTCCATTGCTTGACCGGAGTAGAATAGCCGCCACCGATTTGGAACTCGTTAATGGACAAACTAAACCAATCTGAATTCCTGACTGAGCGAATTGAGACATCGCCGGGGCGAACCCAACCTCTGCCGCGCACGCTTGCGGCTACTCAGAAGAATGATGAAGCTTTCCGTGACGGACAAAGCCGTATTCTCGAAATGATTGCCGCCGGCGCGCCGACGAGCGAAATCCTCAATAATCTCGTGCTTTTGATCGAGGCACAGTCACCGGGCATGCTCTGCTCGGTGCTGCTGTTGAGCGCCGACGGCAACCACATCCGGCATGGCGCCGCGCCCAGTCTTCCCGAGGAGTACGTCAAAGCCATCGACGGCGCTCCCATCGGCCCGAAGAACGGTTCCTGCGGAACAGCTATGTATCGGGGCAAGCCAGTCGTTGTCACTGATATTCGAGAGGATCCTCTCTGGGAGGATTATCGCGAGCTGGCCGCCGCCAGTGGGCTGCGCGCTTGCTGGTCGACTCCGATCCTATCGGCGCGCGGCAAAGTGCTCGGCTCATTCGCCATGTATTACCGCGAGCCGCAAACGCCCACAGGTGAAGAGTCTCGGCTGACAGACGTGGCCACGCACATTGCCGCAATAGCTATAGAGCAGCAGACGGGCCGAGAGAAGTTGGCCCGAACGCAAGCTGAATTGGCGCACGCCGCCCAGGTTACCAGCATGCGGGAATTGGCGTCGTCCATCGGTCAGGAAGTCAACGGGACGCTCGCAGCAATTGTTAGTAACGCGGACAAGTGTCTCGCATCACTCAGTGAAAGTCAGTCGGATCCTGAACAGTTGCGCGAGGCGCTCGCCAGCATCTCAAACGATGCGCGCCAGACTATCGAGGTGATCGCCCGCATTCGCGCACTGGCGAAAAACAGTCCGCCACAGAAAATACCTTTGAATCTGAATGAGCTTGTCACAGAGGTGCTATCGTTGATCGGACACGAGGCACAGAGAGAGCACGTGAACCTGCAATCCGAGTTAGCAGGTGATCTGCCTTCAGTAGTTGGCGACCGCGTCCAGCTGCATCAGGTTCTGCTCAATTTAGTATTGAACGGCATGGATGCGATGACGGGTGTCGAAAAGAGAGAGCTCGAGTTGACTGTAAAAACTGATCGATCGGACGAGGGCGAGGTGGTCGTGGCCGTGACTGACCGGGGCATGGGGATCAAACCACACGAGCTCGATTCTGTCTTCAAACCCTTCCATACAACCAAGACGGCTAACCTGGGAATGGGGTTGTCTATCTGCCGCTCGATCATCGAAGCGCACGGCGGACGACTTTGGGCCGAATCAAACATCGGGCCCGGCACAACCTTTAAGTTCACCCTCCCGGCCGGCGTCCGCGCTGTGTAGTTTCATCTTCGATAGGTTACCAAACCGGGAGCGATAGCGACTGGATCCAGACACTCAACTCCGCTCAGTATCTCTAGCCCATATTTTCGAACTTGTCTGTGACTGATTTTCCCATCACTAGAGTCGTGTAATTAGAATCTTAACAAAGGAATTCTATGTTTCTCG
>JAWWPL010000479.1:0-7426 GCA_033850605.1 Blastocatellia bacterium
TACTTGCATCAGACGAGCAGCCCGGTAGTTCAAATTCTCAACCGTAGCCGTAAACCCCATTGACTCGAGCGCGCACTGGGCGAGGAAGTGGGCCAGTCTCAAGTTCGTGGTAATGCCGAACTCGGCGGCAGTGTCGGGGATCTGCGCAATTACTCCTGCCGGCAGCTTCCCGGTAAGACCAGCCAGATTCAATGCCCCGGCTGCGCTGCTGGTCACGGGAGTTGGTGCAGCATTAGCCGCTGCATCATCGTCCGCTGCCGCAGCAGTGCCTTCGTTTACTGAATCAGTAGTCGTCCCATCGCCAGCACCGGCGCTCGCGCCCGCACCGTCAAGCGCAGCCAACGTCGCCGGTCCCGCGATACCGTCAGCCTGCAAACCTTTGCTCTGCTGGAAAGCAATCACGGCCTTCCTGGTGCCGGGGCCGAAGTTTCCGTCTGTTCCGTTGGGATCGAAACCGAGAGCTTTCAGTTTCTCTTGAAGACTGGTTACGTCGGGGCCCGATGATCCCTGTTTGAGTACTGGCATGCTTTGTCCTTTGTGCGGTGATGCGCTCGTAGATCTCTCTTGACCTAGCGAGGCAACAATATTGGCGGACGAGCTTTATGTCAATTGTTTGCAGCGAAGAACATTCGGAAGGCTAGCAAAATTTCGATAACCTCTTGCCCAACTCCCCTTGAGTTCGGGAGGTACTCGACGCGAATCAGATATATTTTCCAAGAGTCTTTACGATTTCTGTTCTTAATGGTTGGCACTCGCCTTAAGCAACTCGAAGAGTTTGTCGGTGTCGAGCCGCATTCCAAAGTTGAATCTAAAGTGGGTTTTCTTCTCGTCTTCGGTCGCGTTCGCATAGGTCGCTGACAACGGCAGGCTGAGACCTTTGAAGAAAGGAATCTCCATCACGAACTGGAAGGTCCCGATATCCGGCGTCCGCTTTGGCAATCGCCTGTTCTCGAACATCCGCTCGTAGCGGCCTACGAATGAATAGGTAATCTTGCTTTGGTTCTCGGCCTCGGTGAACGGACTCCTGCTCGTTCCGTCAAAGGAAAGTGCGGCGGATACATCCCGGAGCTTTTTCTGATTCAGAGTTGGGTCCGGCTTGTTGTAGAAGGAAAGACCAAAATTCCCGGTTAGCTTAAGGGGACGAAAAAAGCTCTTGTCCTGTTCGAACAGGAACTTGGCCTCCGAGTAATCTGATCCAGCGGGGACACGATGGTTTGTATAGGCGAACGTCCCCAGCGGTCCCGTTTTCAAATCTTCCAGTTGTTTCTCAATTAATCCGCCTGCCACCTTTAGATTGTCGAGAGCCGCCTTCAGATTCGGAACATACTGGGTTTCGATGTTACTGATGATATCGTCGGCAAGTTTGAATTGACCCGATCTGATTCGGTTGTAGACATTAGTCCTCAACACTGAGAGCATAGCGCCGCTAAGCATTTTCACGTGCTCGGCCTCGGTCGTAGCGGCCTTGTAGTCGGCATCCTCGAGGCGGTTGCGGACAGCATCTCGCAAGCAGTTTCCCCCCTGAATGCGCAGCCTTCGATAATCGGCATTGCCGGTAGTTAAGTCTTCGAGCGGTTTTCCCAGAGCTACTAGACGGGCGTCGATCAGTGGCTCAATCTTTTCTCTCCAAAACTTCTGAAACTTCGGGGCCCGCGTGCTCCTGTCGCCGAATAATCTCGCTTTGATTGACCACTCTGAGAGATTGTTTCGGCGGGCATTGGCCAGGTCGGAATTGGTATCGGTGACAGCGAACGTGGTGAAGAGTCCGACCCGATTGAGTATCCCAGCCTTCGAGTAAGTCTCTGCGGTGTCGCCGCGGTTTATTGTGTACAGGGAATAGAGAGAGGTGCTTAAGGTTAGGTTTGTTCCGTCATTCTTCTTATTGATCGCCCCGTGCTCGACGGCAAGACCCAGTAAACGCGCAAACCCCGGCTTCTCAATCGCGCTGACGGATCCGTCGGACGTGGGAGACGCGCCAAGTTGTTTATCGGTGCGCGCGGTTTCACTCAGATATTGATAAGGTTTCAGATCACGGAGCAGTTTAGAGCTGGTTGGAGATGCAGCATCCAGAGTGGAGTAAAGGATCATCTTGGCAACACTGGCGATGGCCCCCCCGTTGAGCCCGCGCGCGATATCCGTCGCGTCCCTTGTTACGATATCGGTGAGCAAGGGCGGGGCATCGGCATATTCCGCACCCGCCAGGCAGGGGAACGCGGCCTGGACAGGAGCAGCGGCGGCTCCTTCATCCGATTGAGGAGTAGCGCCAACCTCATTAGTCGCGGCCGGCCCTGAAGCTCCAGTGTTTGGTGCTCGTCTGGGAACGTTTAGCACCGTCTGCAGAGCCATGATGCGGTCGTCCAGGTTGGTCTTCTCTTTGGTTAGCGACTGGAACTTGTCTTCAATAGCCGGCGCAGCTGAGGTCCCCGCCACCGTACTCCGCATTTCGGTGGCGGCCGCGAGCTCCAGCTGATTGCATTTCCTCAATTCCATGTAAAGCTTCAGCAACGCTTCCCGGTAAACCTGTTGAAGCGACGGCGACGCTGCATTCATGTCAATCTTTTCCATGCGATCAATTTTCTGGCGAACTTGATCACAGTCTCCGATCGTCTGGGCACTGCACGGGAGAAAAAAGCTGAGTACCAATGCTAGAACCACGCTTACCCTTGCTGACTTTTTCATACTAGTCTCCAAATGATGTTGCTACGCGACGACCACGAATTCTATGTCAGGCGAGAGGTCTTGAGTGGTCTTCAAGATCACAAAACCGCACGGGCAACCTTTATCGTTCTGGCCTGAAATAGACACATCGTATTCGGCGTTTTGTGGGGTGCCAGTGACAAAGGTGAACTCCATCATTAGCGTATGAATGTCGTCGACCGCCTTGGTGACCGTGAATTCAAAGACCGGCGCGTCCTGCGTATTGGGCTCTTCATCGAGGACCTCGCCATCCAGCTCCGCCCTAACGGAAATTAGACTGTCCAGGAAATTCTTTGCCGTGACCTTAACGGTGATCTTCTCAGCTGGACGAACATTGTAAGAAAAAGCATCATTCTTCTTCATGAATTTCTCCTTTGAATTCCGACTGGCGCGAACTCATTCATTTCGGGTGCCAAGGATGACCACCGTCCGCAGATCGCAGCATCACCCGAACGGTATACACAAGACGTGTTTGAAGAAGTCAACCGCCGGTCCCTGTTAAACTCTGCTTACTATGACGCGCACGGCGAAAACGTTTCGAACGGCCCACTCGCACGTCATGCCGGCAAGTCCAATGAGCTGCTCCAGACGAGTTTCAACTCTTCGACGGCTCATCCCCACTCTTCTCTTTCGGTTTCACTGTGCCGCGGACGACGATGAGCTTATTCAGCATGTCGAACCAGAACGGCGCGCCCAGAGAAATCGCCAGGGCGGTCAGTAACCAGCCCAGGAGATGAATCCTTGTCTGTACGGCCCAACCGGTCCAAAAATCCAGAGTCCAGAAATGAAGTCCGGGCCACTTCGTTTGAGGTTCATCGGGAAGCACCCAACCAATCGGCAGGCCCAATTCCTGGAGCTTGCATTGGCTCATTTTGAGTTTGCACTTCGGCGATTCGGGATCAGCACAGTCGCCCTTCACACAGGTGTCCGGCGTGGCCGAGGGATCAGGCGTAACGGACGGTTTGGGCGTAGGAGCGCTGGCTGCGGCAATTGGAGTCGCAGACGGTTTTGCGGCAGGCGAGCCAGACGGCTTTGGCGTAGCTGCCGGCGTCGGAGTCGGCGATGGCGTCGAACTAGCAGCTTTGGCGTTTTCTTTTGCGTATGCGTCCGCGGCGGCGACCACTGATTCACGCAGAGCACGGTCAGAGGCAAGCCGCTTCGCAACTATTATGGAATCGGCGTTGACTCCCATGGTGACAATCAACCCAATTACCAAAAGCATGACCTGCGCCCGCCGTTTATACCAGCCAGACACTCGATCCATTGAAGAGTTGAACCAGTCTTCGATATCTTGCCGCGCCTTGGCCGCGTCGTTACCGGCGGCATCGACGAGGGGCAGTAATGCTTGTCGCACTTCAACATAAGGAAAGCTTTGCAGGGCGTTGCGGAGAGGATCGAGCGGGTTTGGTTTCGCTGCAGGAGCACTGGCGCCGACAGTCGGAGGCGGTGCAGCAGCTCCAGGCGCGGGGGACCCAGCTAAGTTAATCATTACTGGACCAGAAGGCGAAGGCGTTGACGATATCATTGCGTCGGCGGCGCCTGATTTCACCGAGGCAGACCCGGCCTGCCCCGGCAGCACCAGATCCATCAATGCCAGCGCGAAGTTTTCGGATGGAATATAAGAAGGCAGTTTTCTGCTCTGAGGCTTATATTGACCACCGAAGAGTCCGTTGACCAGCGAGTGATTGTAGACTTTGGCAACCAGCTCTTTGTTTTGTAGCAGTTCGCGCAGCCCTTGCTCCAGGTGTTTAGCGCGCTTCTTTAAGAGCGATTCTATGATCTCATTTGCTGCCGAACACATAAGGCTGAGGAGCAAGTAAACGAAGATCATGCCGATGGCGACATCAAGAATTTGAGAATTGAACATGGCTTCCTCAAACGACTGAGAGCTGTCGTATTAGTCGAGGCTGCAATTGACGCACGAGTCGAAACGCAGCGCTCTTGATGGACTAGTAAATCGTTCGCCGGTGAACACTTCAGGAGCCTCCGCGTTAGTGGCGGTGTCGGTACAAGTTACTTAGAGAAAGGTCGCGCTGGCGCGTCGATTTTGCGAGAGTGCGCCGCGCAGCGCGCCGAACGAAAAGACTCTTGGGACAGGCGCCTTATACTCCCGTCGATTCGGGACTGTCAACAACTATTTCGTACAGCAAGGCGTTTACACCGTTGAAGAAGGGCGCGCTTGCTGAAAACTCCGCAAAGTGTAAAGCTCGTACTGAATTCCAGTCGGATATCGAAAGAGCGATGACGGCAGACAGAATCGAACTCTGGACAATCGGCCACTCGACACTTCCTATCGAACGGCTTATCGAAGCGCTGAGCTCCTTCGAGATCGAGGTTCTGGCAGACGTGCGCAGCTTTCCCGGCTCGCGGCGATTTCCACACTTCAATCAAGAGAGGTTGAGCGCTTCCCTGGCGGACGCGGGAATCGAATATCAGCATTTCCCGGAACTTGGCGGCCGTCGTAAAGCTCGACCTGACTCACCTAATATGGCGTGGCGCAACAAAATGTTTCGCGGCTATGCTGATTACATGGAAACGGATGAGTTTAGATCAGGGATTGCGCGTTTAGTTAAAGCTGCGCGGGCGCGTCGCACGGCAATCATGTGTGCTGAAGCTGTCTGGTGGCGCTGTCACCGCAGTTTGATTTCGGATTATCTAAAAGCGAGGGGCGTTGAAGTCAGGCACATAATGGCTGCGGGAAAGTCAGAACCGCATCCGTTTACTTCGGCAGCGCGAATTGTGAACGGCGAGCTTTCGTATCGCGGTATCTTAGAAGGCTAGTACCCGGATGGGGACGGAGCGCGGACATCCTGTCCGCCAGCGGGCACAGCCCGCTCGTATCTTAGGGGAAGCATTACTCTAGAGGTGATTCGCGCTTCCGCGCTCAGGCGGACAAGGTGTCCGCGCTCCATTGCGTTCAGCATACAAAAGCACATAATAGATTTCTCAAAGGTCAATCAATGGGAGTAGAACACCTCAAGCTTCATCGCTGCGAGCGTTGCGATCGCGAAACCACTCATGTAGTCGAGTCGCTCGGCCCCGACAATCGTCCGCATTTTTCCTGCTGGGACTGTGTTGAGCGGCATGAGAAGCGCTTCAATCAGAAGCCCGGCTGGCGCCGAGCCCATCGCACGCAACGCTATCAACCGGCCGAATAGGTTGGAACGATGCTTGAACTCCAAACTGTTTCCAACCCGCCCGGATCAGGAATCCCGTGAGCTGATTTTTTCGTGAATGTCGGTGGTCTGCTCCCACTCGCGCCCGTCACGAGCCAGCAACTCGTCAGCTTCCGTCGGCCCCCAAGTGCCCGCTTTGTAGTTGGGAAAAGCAGGCGGCGCTGCTGAATTCCAGGCAGCCTGGATGGGGGCCACCACACTCCAGGCGGCTTCGACCTGATCGGCGCGTTGGAACAAAGTGGCTTCTCCCATCATGCAATCGTGCAAAAGCCGCTCGTACCCGGTGCTGGAAGTATTCCCAAAATAGTCTTCGTAATCAAAATTCATGTCGACTGCGCCAATCTTCAGGATTGGTCCGGGGATCTTGGCGCCAAAGCGTACTGTGATTCCCTCGTCGGGTTGAATATGCAAGACGAGCCGATTGCTCGATAGCTTGTCGACGGGCGTGTCACGAAAGAGCACGAAAGGCGCGCGTCTGTACTTAATCGTAATTTCCGTGTCGCGCGCCGCCAGTCGTTTGCCGGTGCGCAGGTAAAAAGGAACGTCGGCCCAGCGCCAATTGTCGATTAAGAGCTTGAGCGCGATGAAGGTCTCGACATTTGAGTCGGGAGCGACGTTGGCCTCGGTACGATAGGCCGGGACTGGCTGCCCATCGATCACCCCGGCGTCATACTGGCCGCGCACTGATCGCCGGGCCGCTTCTTCCGGGGAAGGGCATTGAATCGCATGCAGGATCTTTGTCTGCTCGTCCCGAACCGCATCAGCTTTGAAAGAAACCGGCGGCTCCATTGCCGTCAGCGTCACCAGTTGCAGCAAGTGGTTCGGCACCATGTCGCGCAACGCGCCCGCCTGTTCATAATAGCCGCCGCGTTGTTCGACACCGACCTTCTCGCCGGCGGTAATATGCACGCTATCGATGTAGCGGCGATTCCAGATCGGTTCGAAGATTCCGTTGCCGAACCGAAACACCAAAATGTTTTGGACGGTTTCCTTACCCAAATAGTGATCGATGCGATAGATCTGGGTCTCCTTCAGGATCTGCTGAAGTTCCTGATTTAGCTTGCGGGCGGAATCGAGATCGCGGCCGAAAGGCTTTTCGATCACAAACCGCCGCCAGTGATTGTCTTCCTCTTGAGTTAGCCCGGCTGATCCCAGACGTTGCACGACGGGCGCAAAATAATCAGGCGCAGTAGCCAGATAGAAGCAGTAATTGCCCACGGTATTTCGTTCGGCGTCGACTTTGCTGAGCCGTTCTTTCAGCCGGACGTAGGTCTGTTCATCATCGAAATCACCGGATAGGTAATAGAGCCGCTCTTCCAACCATTGCCAAAGGGCCGGGTCAATCTCATCGCCGGCGAACTTCCCGATCTCGTCACTAAGCCGTCTGCGAAACTCTTCGTCGTTCATCTCGGCGCGGGCCACGCCGATGACAGCAAAATTATCGGGCAACAAGTTACTTTTCTTGAGATGGTAGAGAGAGGGAATCAGTTTTCGCTTGGTCAGATCGCCGGCCGCGCCAAAGATTACCAGCACGCACGGAGGGGACGTGTGCT
>JAWWPL010000481.1:0-4073 GCA_033850605.1 Blastocatellia bacterium
GGACTTGACTATCCCACGCTGTTTGATCACATTACCTTTGAATCAATCTGGACCTATAGTGACTTCATCCACTTCTCCACCGAGATCAAGGACTACAAAGTAAACACTCCCAGAATTCCGTAGTACCCCTCTTTACTTGCCGCGCGGCGCCACATCGCCTCCGCTTGGCAGATCGTGATAAAAAGAGCAGCAATGATGCAGTTCGTTTTGGCCTGCGCGTTCTGATCCACGAGCGGCAACCGTGTGCTCGGGAGGCCAAGAGGAAAAAACTTTGGGCATAACTCAGTATCTGGCGAAGGTATTCAGCAAGGCAGCGCTTCTGCTTTGCTTTGGCGTTCTGGCACCCGGCGTTTCCGGTCAGGCCAAGCAAGCAACAGGATGGAGCAGAGAAAGTCTGATCGCCACGGCGCGCGAAATAATGAAGACTGCTCGTTACTGCGCTTTAATTAATGTTGACTCAAAGGGCCGGCCGCACGCTCGAACGATGGATCCGTTCCCGCCCGACGAGAACCTCGTAGTGTGGCTCGCGACCAATCCAAACAGTCGCAAAGTCGCCGAGATTTCCCACAACGCACAGGTGACTCTTTATTATTTTGTCGGCGAAGAGCAGGCGTATGTCGCAATCTCAGGTCGCGCTCGAATCGTCCGGGACCCGAAAGAAAAAGCCAGGCACTGGAAAGATGACTGGAAGGATTTCTACCCGGATCGTAACTATCTACTCATAGCTGTGATGCCGGAAAAGTTGGAAGTCGTCAGCGTAAAACACGGTATCGTTGGTGATTCGATCAGATGGACTCCACCGGCGGTTACTTTCAGACGGCGCAAGCTAAAATGATCGTGGGCGTATCACGTTGATTGATTCCCTTCTCCCTCTGGGAGAAGGGTTGGGGATGAGGGTGCGAAGCTTAGCGCGGAGGTGGTTTCTCCGTCGTGGTTACCAGGGACAACAAGAACCACACTCCCTGATTTTGAATTCATGGCGGCCCGAATTTACTCATGACGATAGACGCAACCGAGAGTCGACGAAATCTGATTGCGCTGCTTCAATTGGCCTACTCAGGCGAGTTGGCGGCGGCGTTTGCCTATCGCGGGCATTGGAAGTCGGTGCGCAATGCCGACGAGAAAATCGCGATTCAAAAGATTGAGAACGATGAGTGGCGACATCGCAAGCTCGTCGGTGAAATGCTCTTCGATCTGCAAAGCGGGCCCAACCCGAGGCGCGAAACGCGCGCGAACATGATCGGTCGGACGCTCGGATTTCTTTGCCATCTAACGGGGTGGTTGGCGCCGATGTACGGCGCGGGCCGTCTGGAAAGCAGAAATATTCGCGAGTACGAAACCGCCGCGCGTTACGCGCGCGAATGCGGCCGAAGCGATCTGGTGGATTGCCTTCTGGAGATGGCCGAAGTCGAGTGGGATCATGAATGTTATTTTCGCGCACGAGTACAAGAGCACTTCGTCGGTCGTCGACTACCAATGTGGACACAACCGCCGGCGAGAGAATCGATTCGTATTTCGTTTGACCGAGAGCATCGACAGCTTTCAATCCCCGCATGAGCAGCTGTATGGCTGGTGGTCTGCTTTTAGCTTCCACCAGAACGATCCGCGAAATCGGTAGTGGTACAGTTTGACTCCCTCTCCTTTTGGGAGAGGGTTGGGGTGAGGGTCTGTGCGCAAACTCAACCACAACGTTGCCGCGGGCTTCAGCCCGCAATCCGTTTAGGAATTCTTCGCAAGCATCAACAGCATTGAAGAATTGACTAGTGTCTCCTCTCGAAAACGGGCTAAAGCCCGGCGAATTATTCCGCGCCTTGCCGTACTGAGCCCTCACCCCGGCCCTCTCCCAAAGGGAGAGGGAGGCAAACTGTACCACTAGCATGAAATCACATGAAGTCGCACAAACAGGATCCAGCCGTTTCGTTTCCTTTCGTGGATTTTTTACGGCGCGCATTGACTCCCCACCTCTTTTCCCGTAAAAGCTCATCCTTTCACCAACCTTGTCGTTCTTGTTAGCTCTTCAGGAGGAGATGAAACATGCCCCAGACGATAACACCTGGAATAATCCTTCTTCGCCAAATCATTTTCGTCTGCTTGCTCACGCTTACGCTAATCGTCGGTGGGTGCAGCAAGAGCGCCGGCGTCGGGAACTTGCTGGTAAAGTCACCGGCAACCGGCGAAAAGAATTTGCTGCAGAAGTCCGGTTACGCGTTCGCAGTTAACAAAACGTTTACCGACACATCGGGAAAAATTACCACCGCTGCGAGCTATCGGGTGTATGTGGCCAACTATGATCTCGACGCGGGCAATTTTGCCCTGACTTTGGACAAGCCGCTCTCTTCAGAAGATCAGGCGCGCGTCGTCTTTAGTCTGGTGGGCGATCAAGGCACAACTGACAAGTCGCCATTGAAGACGGGAACCTATTCAGCCAAAGCAGACAAGTTTATGAAAGTTGAAGATGTCGCCGTCGTTTCGCGCAAAGGCAGTGCGGACGACAAAGTCTGGCTCGAACGCAGCGCGCTGACCGGCGAGGCCAAAGTGAACTCGGTTTCAGGCGATACGATCACAGGTGAAGTTGATCTAACCAGCGGAGCCATCTCGATCAAAGGACCTTTCACCGCCAAAATCCTGGTGAGGAAGTAGCCCCCAACCGATTGAAAAGTGGCACAGACTTCAGTCTGTGATGGTCCCCGAGATCCAATCACAGACTGAAGTCTGTGCCACTGTTAATATCTGCTTTCTGCCTCCCGCTTCCCTTTCCTATTTCCCCGGTTTCTTTCGTCCCCCGCCGCCTTTCTGCTCAGGCGGTGCCTGTTGTTTCTGTGCCGGCGGTCCCTGTGGTCGAGGCTGCGCTGGCGCGGGCCGGGCCTGCGGCTGCGCCTGAGCCGGTCGCTGTTGACGCATTTCCTGCGGCGCCGCGCGAGGCGCGGATTGCTGCGGCCTTGGCTGTTGCCGCATCTGCGGCTGCTGTGGCGCAATCACCCGAGGCTGACTCGGTGGTTGATACTGCGGCCGGGCCCGCTGCTCGCGCTGCACAGGTGCTTGCGGTCTCACCTGTTGCTGTTGTGGCGCGGAACGGACTGCCGGCGCGCGTTGCACTTCCTGGCGACGCGGTTGTCGCTGTGATTGGATTTGCTGTTGCGCTGCCGCATGACGTTGCTGTTGTGAATTGATCATCTGCTGCCGGGCAGCCTCGCGCTGTACCTGCTGTTGCTGGCGCGAAGCTTCTCTCTGGCCCGGTTGCGGCTGCATTTGCTGACGCACGCGTTCGCCCTGGGCCTGCGCTGGAATGCCGGCACGCGAAGCTCTCTGCTCCTCGACCTGTTGCCTCCGCAGAATCTGCATCTGCTGCCGCGCGTTACGATCACCACGAGCCGCCTGTTTGGCCAGATCTGCCACTTGTCTTTCCCGCGCCTGCTCTGCGGCTATGTTCGGCTGCGGCTGCGCGCCATTGCCCAGATTGCTGGGCTGCGCACCGTTGTCAGCCCGCTGTTGGCCGGCGGGCCCACGTTGATCTGCGATTTGAAGTTTTTGGTTCCGTGCTCGATCGGCCACCGGCTCGACGCGTAACGCGCGGGCAAGGTCCTTTCGGAAAGCTGGAGCCGGAACCGCGCTGGAGACTACTGGTGTGTTGAAAGCTCTCTGCGCGACCGCCGGCGGCATGTCGAATCGCGGCTGAGCGGCACGAGTCTGAAACGCAGCGCGCCGCAAAGGAGCTACAGCCAGGGGATCCAGAACCGGCCGGACTCGCGCAATCGTTTGCGGATCGACTCGGTTTATCATGCGCGGATCGATGACTTGAGTAAACTGCTGCACCGGAACGACGGCAACCGCCCCAGGCACGCTGAGATTAGCGATTCGATCTACGAATACATCGCTCCGACTGGTATAGACGGGCTGCCAGTTCGAATCGTAATAGCGTGGCACGTATGGATCGCTTGGCCCCAGCGCGACCCAGCCAATGCTCGAGTCATTGAAGGGCAGGAACGCAACCAGTGCAGGCGAATAAGTAGGATAACTGCTCGTGGATGCCGGAATCCAAAACCATTCGTTCGCAGAGTACGTCCAACGGCCGT
>JAWWPL010000131.1:0-3924 GCA_033850605.1 Blastocatellia bacterium
TTTCGTCTGTGGGCTTCTTGGTTGCTAAATCACAGACTAGAATTAGTGCCAAGTCTGCCTTTACCACAACAAATCAGGCAGCAATAATGATCGGAGGACACTAAGTCCGGTGAGTGAAGAATTAGAAAACAGCTTGCAGCAGGCCATCGAGAGCTATCTCGGCAAGCGTCTGACCGCAATTGATGAACAGCTCAATCGTCTGCAAAGTGATTTCAACGAGGCTTTAGGCCGCGTGCGCGAGAGTTCGGCCGGCGAATCGCTGGAGTCCTCGCCACTTTCAGCCGCCATCTTCGCCCATTTGCAGACAGCGCGAGCGCAAAGGTTAAGCGGGTCGGCGCCGGACCATGCTCAAGCTTCAAGTGAGATTTCTACCCTCAAGCGCGCCGTCGAAGAGATCGAACGCCAGCAGACGCATGCCGACATACTTGGCTCACTGCTGACGTCTGCCGTTCAGTTTGCCGAGCGAGGCGCGCTGTTTGTGATTAGAAACGGACAGGCAATTGGCTGGCGCGAATGTGAAGCTAATGATCCCACCAACGTCGAGTTGATAGGCGGTGTTTCGCTCCCTCTCAGCGCCGACACCTTATTGGCCCATGCAGCCCATTCCCAATCCGTCTGGAGCGGCGCACCCGGAGCCAATGCGGAAGACAGCCTCCTGATCGATCAGTTGGGCGGCAATCCACGGACGGTCGCCGCGGTGCCTTTGGTCGCGCGCGGAAAAGTGGTAGCGATTCTCTACGCGGATTCAACCTCGGGTGAAAAGGACGCAGTGAACGTAGATGCGCTGGAGCTGCTGACGCGAGTCGCGGCGATGGCGGTCAACCTGGCTGCGGCCCCGCGCTCCGCGCCGGAGAAACAAGCTGTAGCTCAGCCGGCCACCCCAGCTACCGATTCCCAGCAGGAACCTCCTCCCCTGCCCGTTGAGGTGTCGCCGGAAGCAGTCGAGCCAACTCCAGAAGCTCAGCCGGCCTACACACCAGAGATAGAGCCGCAAGCTTCCCAAGTCGAAGCCGCGCCGTTTGTCGAAGAGATTTCTGTTACCCCCGAACCAGAGATTGCGCCCGCCGAAGCCCCTGAACCGGCGGTTGAACCGATCCCAGTCGCTACGGAGAGTTACGTTGTTCACGAAGAATCGGCAACACCCGTGGAAGAAGTATCTGCCACCGCGGAAGCTGAGAGCGTCGCAGAAGCTCAGCCTGAGCCGGCCCCTGAACCCGTCTCCGCCGCGCCCACGATCGAGCTGACCAGTGAATCGCACGCTTCGGCGGCGCCCAGTTTTGCTTCGCAATATGCTGCACCATTGGGCAGCACTCGCCGTTATGGGGTAAGCGAGCCCGACTTGCCGATCGAAGTCGGAGAAGACGAGCGTCGCTTGCACAACGATGCCCGTCGCTTTGCTCGGCTGTTGGTTTCTGAAATCAAGCTTTACAACGAGCCCAAGGTAAAGGAAGGCCGCAACCGCAGCGACATCTACGATCGCTTGAGAGAAGACATCGATCGTTCGCGGCAAATGTACGATAAACGCGTGGCGCCCCCGGTCGCCGCACGTCATGACTATTTTCATCAAGAGTTGGTGAACACTCTGGCTGAAGGCGATCCGGCAAAACTCGGCGAAAGCTATCCGGGGGCCAGCCTGAGCACAAACTAGGAGCGGCACTACTTGTGAACCAAAGCGGCCATCCGGCAGGGTGGCCGTTTCTATTTCTGCAGTATGACGCAATCACGCAGCACACCTTCACCAGCACCGGGGCGGGACTGGGATTTCATCCAGTCCCGTCAAACCGGAGCAAATTTTCTGGAATCTACAGCGGACTGCGACTTTCATGTACCTACAAGCTTCAAATAGGTAAGGTAGTTCAGCGCCAGCACTTGCCCCGCTTCCCTGATCTAGCCTTCAGCTCTCTGTACTTTTCAAGACTGAATGGGGAATCCATGAAATCTCAATTAACGATCCTGCTCAAGTCGCTTTCCATGGTTCTGACATTTGGCGCCGTCCTCTTGTTTGCACAGGGCCAGGCCCGCGCTGACGAAGTCACTGTAACGGGTTCTGTAGAGGGCGTCGTCCTTCGCGCACCCCAGTTAAGTTTCACCGGCAACAACTTTACCGGCACAACCTTTGAGGGCGTAGGCGCGCTCAGTGGGTCTAATAGTCTGGGCACTCTCTTCCTCAGTACCGGTCCGAGTGGATCAATATTCCGCGGGGACCTCATTATCGCCATCACATTCACTAGCCCCATCGGAATTCAGGACGGGCAACGCACGAATTACTTTGCCAGTGTCGCTGGAACAATCTCGCCTAACGTTAATCAGGGGGGGCTTAATCTTCATTTCCATAACTCCCCGGGCGTCTTTACCTTCATCAATAACAAAGTTTTCGGCTCGTTCAGCATAGAAATGGAGGACGTATGGATCCAAACAGGACAGACTGTTAATCTGACTGCAGGATTGCTCGGACACGCCTACCCAGTGCCGGAACCGGCCACACTGTTACTGCTGGGCTCGGGCTTAATGGGCATCGCCGCACAAGTGCGAAGGGTAAGGAACAAACGGAAGCGGGTTGAAGCTGGCTGAGGACTCTAGCATTCTCTGCGATGGATTTCGGGGTTGGCGGCGAGTGTTCCGCCAGCCCTTTTCTATTGGGACGCATGAAATAGTCAGAACCGCGGGCTAGCTTGCTCGAGCGTGATCCCGAAGGTGCTTCGTGGCTTTGCCGGCTGATGTGAGACTAAGCTCCGTCATCTTCCTTTTTCGGACGAAGCACTTGTCCTGCGTCGTATCGCCTTAACATTAAGATCCAACTCAAACTCGCCGGGTTCATCAAGCGTCGGACCGGCAGAGTTGCCACACAGCTAAGTTTGGTAATAGAGTCAGCGACTAATCGAAAAATACCTTTCATAAAGAAGACGCCCAAATGAAAATCTCTCTATCTGAAAATTCGCTTCACCGAATTGCTGAAACCCTGCGCGCGTCAAATGACGCGTTCGCGAAAAACTATCCCGGCGAAACTGGACGGCGACAACCGGTGCACACAGTCTATGGCGGCGCGCATCTGTTTCGCGCCGACACAGCCCACCGGCTAGGCCAGGTGGCCGAGCGATCATTTGCTGAAAACGCGCCCGACTTTGTGGTTTTCGCGCGAGCTATCGGCTTACCGCGCGCACACGAATTGCCCGATGTGCTGGGTTACGCGATAGGACTCAAACAGCGTCTCAGGGATCAGCCGGACTCCGTGCGCGAAGAAAACAAGGCCGCGTGGCTGGCGTATACGATTCACGCGCGAGTCCAGGAAAAACTGAAACGGGAGCCGGTTGAGGATTTTCGCATCGATTTTGAGGACGGCTATGGCAATCGTCCGGACAAGGAAGAAGACGGGCACGCTGAATCAGCCGCAATCGAAGTCGCGCATGGGCTCAAGGCCGGGACCTTACCACCGTTCATCGGCATTCGCATCAAGCCTTTTAACGAAGAGCTACGAACCCGGAGTATGCGCACGCTCGATATTTTCGTCTCTACACTCGTTGCTGAGAACGGCGGCAGGCTGCCCGATAATTTTGTCGTCACCCTTCCCAAGATTACAACTCCGGAACAGGTGGGCGCGCTGGCCGATCTATTCGATCTGCTGGAACAGCAGACAGGCCTCGTGGCCGGAGCTTTGAAAATGGAAATGATGATTGAGACAACTCAATCGATCATCAATAGCGACGGACGAATCAATCTTCCATTGCTGTTGCCGGCTGCTCGTGGCCGTTGCACGGCTGCGCACTTCGGAACCTACGACTACACTGCCAGTTGCAGCATTACCGCCGCGCACCAGCACATGATGCATCCGGCTTGTGACTTTGCGAAGCACATGATGCAGGTTTCTTTTGCCGGCACCGGCATCTGGTTGTCGGATGGCGCAACTAACATCATGCCCGTCGGGCC
>JAWWPL010000515.1:0-6069 GCA_033850605.1 Blastocatellia bacterium
CGGACAGCGGTTAGCGATGGCCCAATTCATGCCCGCCAACACAGCGGCCTGGCTGCCCGTACCTGAGTTCGTCAATACCTTGCCGCTGAAGATCGATGTGCGGAACCCGATGCCGTAACGCGGCGTGCTGCCGGCGGGCGCTTTGGGGCCTGTAGCCGTGCCGGTGGTGTGTGTGCCGTGACCGTTCAGGTCCTGCACCGGCTGGCCGACGAACGTTTGACCGGTGATCGACCGCCCCGCGAAATCCGGATGTCCCAGGTCGAAACCGGTATCCAGGACGGCTACCTTGATGCCGACGCCGCTACGCAGACTCGGCGGCACCTTGCAGGCTATTAGTCCCCAGGTCGCGCCGAGAACTTGTGCATCTACTTCCGTTCCGGCCTGCGCCGGTCCGCCGCCGCCCTCCAATAAATCTTTGGCGATCGTCTCCGCAGCCCGGAGAAACCCGTGCAGGTACTCGGCGGGACTGTTCGCGGGGAACATGAAATACTCGGGGTCGATCGATTCGATCGCGCTATCGGTGGCGGCCTCCATCTGCACGCTCATGCCGCGCGCCTGGGCCGCGTCACCGCCGACCAGGGCCACGCCGATTTCCGGGAACGCAACTGCATCAGCATCGCCGACATTTTCGAGCGTGACCGCCTGATCCGTAAATTCTCGCGCGTCGGCCACGCGCATCCCCTGGGCCCCGAGGGACTGCATGCCCTCTTCGGCCGCGCCCTCTTTGAATGTGACCAGATACCGCCCGGTCTCGAGGGTGTCATCGCCGCGTTCGAGGGCCGCGAGCAGCATTTCCTCGATTGGTGACGATGCCAGACTTGCACCCCCACCGGCCATTGCTTTGGTACCAATTTTCTTTGTTGCCATTGCTGATTTCCTCCGAATTGAGTGACTCTCCCATCGAGAAACGAGAGCCGCGGGATGGGAGGTTAAACTGTTGGCCATTTCAAGTCCGACAGTGCGGCTGGGAACTGAATTGGCGAAGACAATGTGATTGTGTTTCCTAAGTGTTATGTCGTCTGGATAAGAAACATTTCATGAACAGAGTGGGCAGGGCTTTGCCAAAAAGTAATTCAACGCTGATCCGGAACCGCTTGCGGTAGCAAGCGGAAAACTCGTGCCGATAACCGGTCGCTTACCGCTCCCGGTTCCGTACCAATTTCGCATGCACGTTTTAATCGATAAGCAGTCCGGAAGATCGATTCGTCGCGGAGGTTTTGGCCGCCACCACGACAAACAAAAGCCCCGCGCGCTGGTGAGAAGCGGCGGGGCTGTCAGTGGCTCTTGCTGGCCTTGTCATTAGTCACGGTGCTAATGAGGATTATTCCTGTCGCTTACCTAGTAAGGCACATTCAGGCCATAAGCATCAGCCAGGATATGAAGACTCGATCTGAGGTCGCTCAAGTCCGCATCCACACTGGTGCTGCCGGTGCGCAGACGCAGATAACGATCAAGCTGAACGCCGCGATTCAAAACCATCTGTGCCTCGTCGACGCTGCGATTCAAAGCCCGCCCATCATTCGACTCGTTCCTGAGCTGTCTGACGGCGCGGCGAAAGTCTCGTACTTGCGCAACGGCAGAATTGTCGACGGTCCTGAATTGAAAGATGCCCAGCACCCTCCGGCCCGGTGTGAAGTTCAAATCACTCTCCAATCTGGCGCTCGAATCCTCGAGTCGGTTAATCGCGTCTCGGGCGTCACGCCGATTCACTCGTTCGTTCTGATCACGATAGTCGTTGTTGTATCGGTCACGGTTATAGATTTGTGCCGATGCTCCGATGGGGATTGCCAGGACCAGCAGGGCCGTAGCTGTTAGTGCTTTAGTCAGAATTCTCCGTTTCATTTCTTCTTCCCTCCTTATGCGATCGCAAAACACCTCAATGATGCGATGACTGCGGACGTAAGAAGGTACGCGGCTTCCAAAAAATGCGCGAGCATCACAAGTAAGTCGTAAGGCTATTAGAAGAAACGCGACCAACCTTATGATTCGCTTAACAAAATGGAGAGATGCCGGCGGATCTGAGATTCAGTCAGAGGTGTTCTTGTCTGGGTCTTATCAATGACCAGCCACTGCGGCAGGCCCTTGGTGGAAGGGGACAATATGAGTTCAGCATTCGCGCGAGGCCGGCCAAAGTGCTTGATGTTGGCGCAGGCCAATCCCTGTCCGCGCACGAACCCATCAGCCGGCTTTCGTGGCCAACCGCTTTCCACCGCCAGCGCGCGAACGCCCCGCCGCAGCGTTAATTGAGTTCCAACCATCGTCGCAGAGTCACGGTGGAAAGTGTGCGAGTCTTGTCTTTCAATTTGGATACCCGCGCCTTTGCGATTAGCTTCGCCTGCGAGCGCGGTCAATGTAGCTGTCAGCCAATCGATCGCGGTGCGGCGTAGAAGATCGTTCTTTGATCGCAGATTGAGATAGCTGGAGATATCCGCGCGACCCGCGTTGCGCGCCCGCTGCCGCGCTTCAGCCAGCGCTATCTCCCATGCTTCTTCGAGTTCGCTCATTGGTTTGATTGTGTGGCACAGACTTCAATCGGTGATTAAGTTCAGAGCATACACAGACTGAAGTCTGTGCCACTGGTTTTCCTTTTGCCCGCGGATCGATGTTATCATGACCGCCCTATTTGTCTCTCCTGGATCTGATGTCGATTTCAAGCTCTTCAGCGGCGACGATTGTTTGATGAAGGACTGCAGTATTAGAAATCTCGCCCAAGTACTTGCTCTGCTTCTCCTTCTATATCCTATTGGCAGGTTGTCGGCCCAGCAGCCGCGTCAAATCAACTCTCGGGACGCGAAACCCAGCGCAGCAAAGGACACTCGTCCGCGACTGGTGTTGCTGATCGTTGTCGATCAATTTCGCTATGACTATTTGACTCGCTTCGGCGATCTGTTCGGATCGAGCGGCATCGGGCGCCTAATGCGTCAGGGCGCCTCATGGACTGAAGCTAACTTCGATCATATGCCGACCTTTACCGCGCCGGGCCATGCGGTTTTCATGACCGGCGCCTGGCCGTCGCAGACCGGCATCATCGCCAATGAGTGGTACGAGCGCGATACCGGACGAAGAGTTAAGTCCGTGACCGATGACAGCACCGTCAAACTTGGCGGCAAGCCGGGCGAGAAAGGATACAGCCCACGGCGTTTGCTCTGTTCGAGCATGGGCGACGAGTTGCGAATTGCCGACGGCGATCGATCGAAGGTCATCGGAATCTCTTCCAAGGACCGTTCGGCGATTCTGCCGGCCGGCCGGCGCGCTAACGCTGCTTACTGGTTTGGCACCGACAACGGGAACATGGTTTCCAGCAGCTACTATTTTGATCGCGAGCCCGAGTGGGTCGTACGTTTCAACGACCGTCATCTTGCTGACCATTGGTTTGGTGCGCGCTGGGACCGGCTGTTGCCCGAAGCCGAGTATCTGAAGCGTGCGGGCAAAGACGATGTGCCATGGGAAAACCTGGACAAGTCTTCGAACGACACTAATTTCTTCCCGCACGTAATCACCGGCGGAGCTGCGAACCCCAGCAGGCCGTTCTACAAAGCGCTCGACTACACTCCTTTTTCGAACGACCTGCTGGTCGCTTTCGCAGAAGAAGCGATTACCAACGAAAAACTTGGAGACGAGGCGGACACTGATCTGCTGACCGTGAGTTTTTCGGCAAACGATTACGTAGGCCATCGATTTGGACCGTACAGCCACGAAGCGATGGACATGACGCTGCGCGTGGACCGGCAAATCGGGACGCTGTTGAACTTTGTCGATGCGCGAATCGGCCTGCGAAATACGGTCGTAATTTTTAGCGCCGATCATGGAGCATCGCCCGTGCCTGAGCAGGCGGCATTGATGAAACTCCCCGGCCATCGCTATCAGAAGTCCGACTTGCGACAGCTTGTCGAGGAAGGATTAAAAGCCAGATATGGCCGCAAGGATCGTCCCGCCAACGATTATATTCAAACCTTTACTAACAAGGCCGAGACTGAATCAGGTTTAATCAACGGTAATTTTTATCTTAATCGGGCAGCGTTGAAGCGCGATGGAATTGATCTGGATGAATGCGAGCGCGTGGTGGGTGACTTGTCGATGCGCATGCCCGGTACAGCACGCTATTTTACTCGGGCGCAGTTGGAAAACGACTTAATATCGCCTACCGACCCCATCGCCAGGCGCGTAATGAA
Organism: Blastocatellia bacterium; assembly: GCA_033850605.1. Classification (GTDB taxonomy): domain Bacteria; phylum Acidobacteriota; class Blastocatellia; order Pyrinomonadales; family Pyrinomonadaceae; genus UBA11740. The sequence continues at coordinate 4,173 of JAWWPL010000515.1, forward strand.
CGGTTTTTATCCCGCCCGCAGCGGCGACGTCATCGTCGTCTTTGAGCCCTACAATATTCTGTTTGATCTGCCCGACGACCCGACCGATCCGCTTTCGACCGCGACGCACGGATCGCCTTACAGCTATGACACGCACGTTCCATTGATTATTATGGGTCGAGACTTTGCTATAGGGAGATATACCCAGGCGGCGACGCCGGCCGACATCGCTCCAACCCTCGCTAACTTGCTCAGCGTGCAAGTTCCCAGCTGTTCCGTTGGCCGGGTGTTGTCGGAAGCGTTAATCAATCAAAGCTCAAAGCATCGACCTGGTTCCAGATAAGACCGTAACCAAATTACTAATGAAACTACCTTTAATTAATCCACGCACAATGATTCTTGTGCTAATCCTTTCGATCATCGTCGTATGTTGGATGGGCGTCCGCCCGGTCGTTCATGCGCAAGAGAAATTACCGGCCGCGAGCGGACACATCAACGATTTCGCCGCAGTGCTCGACACAGCCAGCAAGGATCGTTTGGAACAGATCCTCGTCAATCTCAAGGAGCGAACTGGGATCGACTTTGTTATTGCCACCGTTAAGAGCACCGGCTCCGAACAGATCTATGATTATTCCCTTCGGATTGCCAACGATTGGAATATCGGCGTCTCGACGAGTGCGAAGAAGAGTGTCCTGCTCACGATTTCGGGTGACAATGGAGAGTTTCTGGCGCAGATCAGCAGGGGCGCTCGCGCGGATCTGCCTGACGGTCTCATCGGCGAGATGAGGCAGCGCATGCAGGAAAAAATAAAGAGCGCCGGCTATAGCGAAGGTGTGCTCACCGGAATCAAGACCTTTGCTAACGGTCTCGGCGGGCGAAACAATTTTACGTTTGCAGATCTGGACACACATCGGGCCGAGACTCTGATCGCCGGACAACAACGACCGCGAACAGTCAAGAGTCCCACGGCCGAAGCGACCGAAACACCATCGGCACCGCCAACCGAAACGCCGGCTCCATCGCCCACTGAAACTCCGAAGCCAGAGGCTACGGCCACAATTGCCCCGCCCGCCGAGTCACCACAACCGCCGGCAATTCCGGAAGCTTCTGTCACGCCACCAGTCCAACCCACAGAGACCGCGGCAGCGCCGAAGCCGTCAGCTTCCGTGGTAGTTACGCCCTCTCCGCAAGCGACTGAGAGCCCTGTGGCGGTTATCGACAAGACCCCGACACCGTCTGACAGCCCTACCGCGACGGCTTCACCGGCCGGAAGTCCGAAAGAAGAGTCTGCCGCTAATTCGACGCCGCTGAATGGACCTTCAACGGATCGAAAGACCGCGACTAACACCCCGGTAAGTCCCGACGACGAGAAAGAAGCAGTTGAAGTCACCCTGACGCTGCCTCCTGACAAGCGAATCGACGCTCTGAAGGCGTTCATCGGTGCTCACCCGCAGTCAGTGGCAGTGCCCAGGGCGAACGAATTAATTGTGGTGGCGCACGCGATGCTGGGCGATCAGAAGTTGATCACGGGCGATGTGGACGGCGGTCTGCAGCAGTTTCGCCTGGCACTGTCTGATGCCCCGAGCGACATGCCGGATCGCTTGTTTACGGAAGTGATCGCGCGCATTCCGGCGAATCTATTTCTGCGCGGCCAGAGTGCGGCGGCGATTGAAGTGGCCCATCAGGCAGAGGCGCTCGCCAAGCTGAATCCGAAACGCCTCGCAGCCGTCGCGGGATTTTATCTCTTAATCGAAAACGTAAATGAAGCGACCCGTCTGGCTGAGTTGGCCACACAGGCAGGACCCGACTCTGCTGTTGCGCATCAGGCGCTCGGCGAAGCCCGGCACATCGCCTTGCGCCTGGACGATGCCGAGGTTGAGTTCGCGCGCGCTCTTGCGCTCGATCCCAAGTCGGCCGG
>JAWWPL010000521.1:0-4194 GCA_033850605.1 Blastocatellia bacterium
TCTTCGTCTATTTAGGACCAGCTCCCAATTACACGGGATGTGCCTTGAACGTTTGGTCGAACACTGGGAACCTCGCCGCTTCAACGAACCACATTGATGCCACGCAAATCGGCGGAGCGTACTACATGCAATATTCGGACGCCCAAACAGCCTATGGTACCTATCCAATCGTCGGCATTCAGATCGTGATGGATAGCTACTGGTTTGCCGGAACTCAGACCGTTCAGGTTGATAACGTGCGGATCAATAACGTGACCTATACCTTTGAAAGCGCCAACTCGTGTAAGAACGGTGGCTTTCTGGCGTTTACTTCATCACCGGGTCCCTTCGTGAATCAGGGTCAGTGCGTTAGCTACTTCGCCAAGGGCGGCCAGTAAATAGCGGCGTTCCTTCTATGGTCATAAGCGTTCGATTAGTGCTCGAAGGCAAATTTGCCCGCTCTTTTCGGACAAACAATCAGACGCCGAAAAGAGCGAGGCTGCTTGAAACGGCCTCGCTCTTTCTCGGCACCCGGAACCTTGCGTGGTCAAGAGTTTGCCGACTACTGCACATGCGCCAAGTATTGGTTTTATGACGGCAATTCAAGTTGACGTCGCGTAAGCTTGGTAATACTCTCTCTCGCAGTAAGAAACGGCCGCACTACAAAACCCATTGTCGTGCCGCGCGGCGCCGAAGCGCTAACTCCTTGACTCTCAGCCTCGAAAGGACGACCTCATGAAGCATTCAGGTTCCCTCGTTTTAGCGTTCCTTATATTCGCTCAATCTTTCGTTTTTGCGCTTCCTCAACAGGATGCGATGGCTCGCCTAACCAACAAAGAGGTTATTGAAATGGTTAAGGCGGGGTTATCCGTGGAAGTTATTATTTCTAAGATAAAGACTTCCCGCTGCAATTTTGAGACTGATCCCTCCATTCTCGCGGAGATGAAACACAACGGCGTTCCGAACGAAGTGTTGAAGGCAATGATCGAAGCCCCTTATGGACCACCGCGACAGCTAAGAGCGGAACAAACGCAATCGGAAGAGACGACGGTAACACCCGGTCCACAAGTCGTCCTTCCCGAAGGCGAGGAGTTCACCGTTGAGACGGTTGACGAAATCTCCAGCAAAACTGCTTCAGAGAACGATCCGGTCAACCTCCGTGTTGTCGAGGATGTGAAAGTTGGGAGTCAGATCGTGATTGCTCGTGGCACTCTGGTCAAAGGAATCGTCGCCAGCGTCGAGCAGAGGGGACACTTGGGGAAAGGCGGCAAGCTTGGGATACGAGTGGAATCCACAAAGTCAATTGACGGACAGAAAGTGAAGCTCCGCGCTTCAAAAGGCAAAGGTGATACAGGAACCGTGGGATCTACCCTCGCGCTTTCTCTCTTGATCAGCCCTCTTTTTCTGATTCGTCGTGGCAACCACGCGGTAATCAAACCCGGCACCACCATTCAGGTTTTCACAGACGAAGAAAAGAAGGTTTTAGTAGTCGCTAGGAAATAGGAAGATCAGACCTGTGAGCGGAGCAGCTCACGGCGCGCGCTTCCATTTCAACACCGGAGTCGCGTCCGTGAAATCATAAAACCCCAGATCAACTTCCGAGAACATCTTGGCCATCATGATTATCTGACCGGTGTGCATTGAGAAGTGCTCGACAACGTGAAAGATTGCCGCCAGCGCGGTCACGTCGCTTCCTTGAATCAAATGCCTTTCGAGTAACTTGCCCGGGTCGAACTTTGACAGCGCGGCATCAGCCTCGTTCAAGGTCTGTTTTAGTCCGGCCAATAATTCGTCGCGAGAAATCGTGTCACGCTGGGCGAACTCAGAATCACGGTCGCGATTGTCCGCGGCCGCCCCTATGCCGCTGACGATCCACTGGCGCACGTTACCGCTCAAATGCAGCAGGAGATTTCCGATGCTGTTTGATTGAGGATTGGCCCGCCACCAAATTTGCTCGTCAGTCAGCAGCTTCAGCGAACGCTCAATCTTCGGCAGATAGTCCTCAGTAAAGTAGGATCGCGCAGACGCGATGAAAGACTGTGCCGTCTCATCCATGGGAACCGGCCCTCTCAAATGTCAGGTTCGTCCGAGCGGCTGGCCAGGTCAGCGTTGCGCCCGGGTTTGTGTTTCGCCTTGCGTCCCGCCGGCCGCGCCTTCTCGTCCGGCTTAGCGTGTGTCAGCGGGTGACCGGGTGGCGCAATCGGACGACGGATGGAATTGACGATCGATTTCTTGAGCTTTCGGCCCTGCGAGCGTGAAGACATAATGCATTCCTCAGTATATGACCAGGGGCGAGTTCAAGCGCGATGCTATCGCCGCCGGACGGCGACTGTCAACGCTTTGCCGGTCAGATATTAGTGCTTCTGCCGATGAAAATCTCATTAGTACCGCGGCTTTAGCCCGGTGAACTGCGGTGCGCCCCAACTCCTACTTCGTCTTCGCTCTTCTCGTAGAGCGTTTCCCGCCACCGCTGTTGCTCAGCAGCTGTTGCTCCTCCAGAGAAAGACAGCCAGATTCAAACTCCGGGTTCGTCGACTTGCGCGGCCGGAGCGACTCCGGAGCAATGTGCCGGTGATCTTCGCCTCATCTTTAAAACCGAGACCCAAGCAGCAAACCTCAGCCAGAATTGACAACGTTAGATTGCGTGTAGTAGCGTCCGATACGCACCTATGCAAAAGAGCATTCCGCAAACTCACACCCTCAACCGCTCAACATTTCACGCAGGAGAAAGTTTCATCAGTTGAAGCAAATTGAGCTTCCACCACGCGGGCTGGAAACGCTTTTCGGCGTTCATGACCAGAACATCAAGTATCTCGAGTCGCTGCTCGATGTTCAAATCAACGGGCGCGGCCATAGTCTGAGTGTTGACGGCGACCCGAACGACGTCGACACAGTCGAGCGTATCCTGAAAGATTTCGCGGCCCTGTTTGCCGAAGGACGGCAATTCACCGACAAAGAGTTGCGCGAAGCTTTCGCGCAAATCGCCGAAGACCGCGCCTATAGCCTGCGCGACTACTTCACCAAGTCACGCTTTAGTCCCGCCGGCAAGAAACAAGTGGCGCCCAAGTCAGCGATGCAGCGTCGTTATATCGAGACGATCACACAGAAAGATATCGTGTTTGGGATCGGCCCCGCCGGCACCGGCAAGACCTATCTGGGCGTGGCAATGGCGGTGCAGGCGCTGATGCAGAAGCAAGTTAATCGCATCGTGCTGGCGCGCCCGGCGGTTGAAGCTGGAGAGAAACTCGGCTTTCTGCCCGGAGATTTACAGGAAAAAGTCGATCCATACCTGCGGCCGCTCTACGACGCACTGTTCGACCTGGTCGACTACGAGCGGGTGACCAAACTGCTGGAGAAACGGGTGATCGAAATAGCGCCGCTGGCATTCATGCGCGGGCGGACACTCTCAGACGCGTTTGTAATTCTCGACGAAGCGCAGAACACGACCAGTGAACAGATGAAGATGTTTTTGACGCGAATCGGATTTGGATCGAAGGCTGTGATCACCGGCGATGTGACCCAAATCGATTTGCCCACCGGCAAACGCAGCGGCCTGGTCGAGGCCGAACGTGTTCTGGCCGGCATCGATGGCATCGAGTTCGTTTACTTCAGCGACAAAGACGTTGTCCGGCACAAGCTGGTGCAGATGATCATCAAAGCTTACGAGTCTCATACAAAGAAGAGCGAGATTTAGGTTTGCTGATTTCTTCGCCTCGTTGGAGACGAAACATTTGTGCTCGATCCAAACTCCGTAGGAGCATGTGATGTTTCGCTCCGGAGCTATCATGGGCTATAAACATTTCGCTCCTAACGGAGCTTAGGCGAGCATTCATGGTTGAGATCGTTAATCGTCAGCGCCAAAGGAAACTCAACGCGAAACATTGGCGTGAATTCGGCGAGTTAGCGCTACAGACAATCGGAAAAGACAATGAAAACGCGACAATCGTCTTCGTCTCAGACGCCGCCATCACGCTATTGAATCGGCGCTTCCGCGGAAAGAATCAATCAACCGATGTGCTTTCGTTTCCAAGCGCAGAGGAGCCCTTTGAAATCGGGCACGCCACACAGTTGGGCGAGGTTATTATTTCAGTGCCGCGCGCAGCCGCACAGGCTAAAGAGAATGGCTTGACCTTTGCAGACGAGGTCAGACAATTGATTCTGCATGGGCTTTTGCATTTGTGCGGCTATGATCACGAAACCGATCAGGGTGAAATG
>JAWWPL010000018.1:0-4855 GCA_033850605.1 Blastocatellia bacterium
CGATCGCGGACCGCGCAACATTCAGTTCGGGATCAAGTTCAACTTCTGATATAGTACGGCACGGCTGAAACAAAGACGGAGGGCTCGAAGATCTAACTCAGCCCTCCGTCTAATTTTTTGTACGGCCCCAGGGAAGTTTCCGTGAAGTACCTAGCTTCGACTTTTCTTCCTCTGCTGCTGCTGGTCTTTGTTTTCCAATCACCTCAGGATGGGCTGCGCCGGCATTCTGAAGCAGCGGAAGCGCAAAGACGTGCGGGTAATTCTGTCTTAGCGGAAAAGGAATACACAGCCGTCCTGGCTGAAGGGTACGGCAAGCTTGGCAAGATATATGCGGCCGAGAAAAAGTATCAGCAGGCGATCTCGTCGCTTGAATCCGCCATTCTTTACCAACCTGATTCTCAGGAAGTCCTGATCGATCTGGCGATCGCCCAATTCGACGCCGAGCAATATGAGAAGGCCCTCAAGCCTTTGACTAAAGCCTTGAGCATGAATGCCCAGAACGCCGGCGCTCATCAGATGTTGGGTAAGAGCTATTTCATGTTGGGTGATTTTCCGAAGTCTGAGTCCGAATTAGAGGCAGCCTTAAAGATCACACCCAAGGATTACGACATCTCCTATACCCTGAGTCTCGCCTATCTCAAGCAGCATCGCCTTCCCCCTGCGCAACACATTTTCGAAAGCATGCTCGAGCAGCTCGGTAATCGTCCGCAGTTGCGCGTAGTTTTTGGGCGCGCCTATCGCGAGACAGGTTATTTGACCGAAGCTATCGAAGAATTTAAGAAAGCAGTTGCTCTTGATGCTCATTTCCCTCGAGCGCATTACTATCTTGGCCTCACCTATTTATTACGAGACGGCGCCTCCAGGCTGTCGGACGCCGAACAGGAATTCAAGATCGAACTGGCTTCAAATCCGGATGAATTCTTCGCCAACTACTATCTCGGTATTGTTTATCTGATGGATCGGAAATGGGAGCCGGCTATCAGTTTGTTGCGGAAGGCAGTGCTCATTCAGCCGGCTAATGCCGATCCGTACTTTCATTTGGCCCAAGCTTATCAGGCCACAGAAAAGTACCTTGATGCAATCGAGGCACTGCGCAAATCGATCGCTCTCAATCCATCGCTCGACCACAATGATTATCAGGTGACCAACGCGCATTATCGCCTGGGACAATCGCTGCTAAAAACGGGCCAGAACGACGAGGCGCAGAAAGAACTGCAGCTCGCCGCTGAACTCAAATCGACGTCTCTCAAGCAGGACAAGGAAAAGAATGAACTCTATGTCAACGCGGTCAGCCTTCGCGATCAGAACAGCAAATTGCCTGAAATGGGTTCCGCCGAAGGCGTGATCGCGGAATCGAAGTCAACCGACGTTCGCACGGCGCAGGAGTTAAAGGACGGCGAGGCTTACTATTCGAAGATTGTCGCCACCGCCCACAACGAGATCGGTCTACTGCGAGCCGATCGCGCGGATTTCAAGGCGGCGGCCGAGCAGTTTGCGTTGGCGGCAAAATGGAACCCCCAGCTGGAAGGCCTCAACTTTAACTGGGGTCTCGCTGCCTTCAAGGCTGAGAAATTTAAGGAAGCGACCGGGCCACTCGAGAAGGAATTGATTGCACATCCCGCTAACATTCAGGCAAAGCAGTTATTGGGCCTGAGTTATTTCATGCTGGAGAATTACTCGCGGACTTCTCAGTTGCTCTCAGACGTCATAGTAGCCAAGCCATTCAATGTGGGCGTCTACTACACTCTGGCACTTTCTCTGATCAAAGAGGGAAAGAAAGATAAAGCTGAGCAGGTGATTCAGCAGATGGTCGCGAATGGTGGCGACACTCCGCAACTTCACATACTCCTGGGTCAGGCTTATGACCAACAGGGCGAGCCCGAGAAGGCTCTGGCAGAATTGCAGTCAGCCCTGGCACTGGATGGCAAGACGCCAATGGTCCATTATTATTCGGGCCTGATTTACATTAAGACCGGCAAATTCGACGAGGCCGCCACGGAGTTTGAGAGCGAGCTAGCTTTGACCCCCGGGAATGTGCAGGCCAAATACCACCTGGCTTTCGTCCTGCTCAATCAGCAAAAAACGGCCGCCGGTCTCAAGTTAATGCGCGAGGTGATTCAACTCAAGCCGGACTATGCCGACGCCCATTACGAGCTGGGCAAAAGCTTATTGCAACAGGGAGACGTTCGAGAGGCGGTAAGTAGTTTGGAGTCGGCGGCAAAGCTGGAGCCCGACCGGTCTTACGTTCATTATCAACTCGGGCGGGCCTACCTGGCAGCCGGACGAAAGGTTGAAGGCGAAAATCATCTGGAAATTTCCCGCCAACTGAAAGAGAAAGAGCGCGGACAAACAAAACCATGATCTCGCGGAGAGGTTGCTGACTTTTGCCTTTACGAATTGTTCCGGCTCTTATCACGCCGTCAATGCTGATTCTTTTGTTATCGTCGTTCCTGACGATCAGTGGCCAGGCGAGCGACGTGCGCTTTACTGATATCACTGACAAGGCAGGAATCAAGTTCACGCATACCTCCTCTCCCGAGAAAAAATATATTGTCGAATCAATGAGTGGTGGAGTGGCTCTCTTGGACTACGACGGCGACGGTTACCTGGACATCTATCTGGTTAATTCGCTCACGGTCGACATGGTGAAATCGAAACAGAAAACCAGGAGCGTCCTCTATCACAATAACGGCGACGGAACGTTCGTTGATGTGACGGACAAGGCCGGGGTCGGTGACATCGGATGGGGTATGGGGGTGGCGGTTGGCGATTACAATAATGACGGCTGGGACGACATCTATGTAACTTGTCTGGGGCCGAACCATCTGCTGAAAAACAACGGCAATGGTACCTTCACGGATGTTACGAAGAAGGCAGGGGTCGGCGATCCTCGTTGGTCAACGGGCGCTGCCTTCGTCGATTATGATAACGATGGCAAGCTGGATCTGTTCGTGGCCAACTATGTAGATTTCGATATCGATAATCTGCCTGAGTTTGGTAAAGGCCGCACCTGTCAGTTCAAAGGAATCCCGGTCCAGTGCGGGCCGAGAGGGCTGAAAGGCGCCGGCGATTCGCTCTATCACAACAATGGCGATGGAACGTTCGCTGACGTATCAAAGAAAGCGGGCGTCTCGGACGCGGATGGCTACTATGGACTCGGCGTGATTGCCAGCGACTTTGACGGCGACGGACTGGTCGATATCTTTGTGGCGAATGACTCGACTCCCAATTTCCTCTATCACAATAACGGAGACGGGACTTTCAAAGATATCGGATTTTCGTCGGGCACGGCGGTCAATGAGAATGGTAGCGAGCAGGGAAGTATGGGCGTGACGCTCGGCGACTACAATCACGACGGCCGGCTCGATCTGTTTATTACTAACTTTGACGATGACTACAACACTCTCTATCGAAACGACGGGAAGGGTTCGTTTACTGATGTCTCTTATGCCGCCAAAGTAGCAGCCGTCAGTCTGCCGTATGTTGGCTGGGGAACCTGGTTCTTTGACTACGACAACGACGGCTGGGCCGATCTGTTGGTTATCAATGGTCACGTTTATCCGCAACTGCCCACTTACCGCCAGCGAAATTTCGTGCATCACAACAACCGCGATGGCACCTTCACCGAGGTCGGATCACAACTGGGAGCACCCTTCGCCGAGAAACGCACCGGCCGGGGCGCTGCCTGCGGTGACATCGATAACGATGGCGACCCCGATGTGATAATTAGCAACCTGGATGGCCCGCCGCAATTGCTGCGAAACGACGGAAGCAACGCGAACAATTCGATTCTGATTAAGACCGTAGGCGTGAAGACTAATCGTGACGGTATCGGCGCCCGCATCAAAATCGTTTCCGGCGAGCTAACCCAGATTGGCGAAGTTTACAGTGGCGGCAGCTATCTTTCGCAAAGCGATTTGCGACTGGCTTTCGGACTTGGGAAGCGATCGAAAATAGATCTCATTGAAATTCACTGGCCCAGTGGCAGCGTCGACAAGATCGTGGATGCTGGAGTAAACAAGATCCTTACTATTAAAGAAGGCCAGGGCATCGTCGAGCAGAAGGACTTAAAAAGCGGATCACAACGATAGGTGGGAATGGAGATTTCTTCGCACCAAACGCCGCGAAACCACCTGGCTCAGAAGGCAGGATTGCGAAGGTGTCTGCTCCGGCTGCGCAGCGCGTTGACGATTACAATCGTGTTTATGGCCGCATCCTTTGCGACTGCCCAGCCGGCGAATGTCCAGGAACGCCTCGAGAAAGCGGCAAACTTGATTCGTGAGAATCAAATCGCCGAGGCCGACCAGCAACTTAACAGTATTTTGAAAACTGCGCCGAACGAACCGGTCGCGCTCAACCTACTGGGAACTGTCCGCGCTCAGCAGGGAAGGCTGGATGAGGCCGAAGTCCTGATGATTCGGTCGGCGGGAATTGACCCATCATATGTCGCCGTGCACATGAACCTGGCGTTTCTTTACGTGCTCAGGAATGCGCCCGAGAAAACAATTTCGGAGTTAAAAGAGGTTTTAAGGCTCGAGCCCAACAATATTGAGGCGAACTATAAACTCGGACGTTTATTGCTGGCGCGTGATCGGGTCGACGATTCTATAGCGATCCTTGAAAGAGCGAAGTCTGAGACCCCGGCCGCAGTAGTGTTTCTGCCCTTGCTTGGTGATGCCTACCTAAAAAAGGGTAATACCGAGAAGGCGGAAGAGAATTATCTGCTGGCGCTGGAAGCGCAGAAAGACAACGCGGACGCGGTGTTGGGGCTGGCCAGGGTTTCGCGAAGCCGTGGAGATTCCAGGGCAGCGCTGGGATATCTTGTTAAGGCTCGTGAGTTGGCGGGTAACAGTCC
>JAWWPL010000045.1:0-13705 GCA_033850605.1 Blastocatellia bacterium
CGCCGATTTCTCGATTTGTCTGAGCGTCAGCAATCGAAGCGGTTCGATGTTGAGTTGGGAAAAATGGATGTCGAGTTAAAGACGCGTAGCTCGTCGGAGCACGGACATCCTGTCCGCCAGCGGGCCCAGTCCGCTCAGCTTCGCGGAAGAATCGCTTGGCGACGTCTGCGCGCTGCGCGCGGGCGGACAGGATGTCCGCGCTCCAGCCACAACAATATTCACGGCTTTGAGGGAGATGCCCAAGGCAAGTCGTAGTCGCTGGATCGCTCACAAGGTTTGAACGAAACCTCTTTTTTTGAGATTCCTGCTTCGCGGACAAGCCCGGCCCGCAACACCGCATCCTGCCTGACGGCTTTTACTTTGGCTGGATCGCCCTCGCTGGCGCGAGCGATGATCCAGTAACGACCGGGCGCGATATTGTCGATGACGAAACCGGCGTCAGACTCAACGCCGGCTTCGAAGAATCTGAGAACATTCTCGGCACTCTCGCGCTCCGCCGGAACGAGGTAAACGCGCAGACCGGCCGGCACGCGTTGACCTTCCGCAGCTGAGAGGCGCCCGCGCAGGCGGGCTGCTCCTTCAGTGAGGGTTATGTTGAGACCCGAAACCCTTTCGCCTGGTTTAAGATTGATACCGTCGCGAGGAACGTTTGGATCGGAAGCTTTTACTGTGGTGCTTGCATTTCCGATCGAGATCGATCGCAGGTACCATCCGGTTCCCGGAAGTTGTGAGTCGATGCGATAAGCGCCCCGCCGCAGGTTGCGCAAAACAAAGTCGCCTTTTGCATCGGGAACGGTATCCGCTGCCTGGTTTGGGACTGCGAGTGGAATCTCGAGTACGGTTGGGCCCTTCGACGATTTTCCGGTTGAAGTATCTGTCTCTGACTTTGAGCGGCGAACACTTATTACGGTTTCCGGCAAAGCGGAGGCGCGGCGCTTGACGCAATCAGCCGGCGGATTACTCTCCAGCACCACTCGCCCGGCAATCGACGCCAGGGGATTAAGAGTCAAGTTGATGCCGGTAATATCCGCGCCTTGCACTTTGACGCGGACGGGCTCAGACGCGAAAGAGTCGCGACTCTGCAAGAATTGTTGGCCCAGGATCTCGTATTCGCCATCCGCCACTCCAGAAAATGCGAACGCGTTATTAGTTAAGGTACTGGATGGAGCTGTCATCACCACCGCCCGGCTGCCTACGTCAGTGAGGGTAATAGTCCCGGTGGCTATGCCCATACTCTGGGATGTCGATTGAACCAGTCCAGCCAGAGTGCCGCTGATGACCTGGCCTGACTCTCCTCGATATTGAATGTCGGCAGTCACCTCTTCACCGCTATGTACCAAAACCTCCATGGCCGTATCGCGGGTGGACGAGGGTGCGTAAGTCGGCACGTCGTTGTCGTATGCGCCTAAGAATAGTTCCACATACGAGCGGGCTTGCCCGCCAACCGAAATGAGATAAGTTCCGGGCGCCAATCCGTAGAATCGATAGATCCCGCGATCATCCGTTTGCCGCTCTCGCGGTTGCACCGCAACGGGTTCCGCTTGTCCGTTCACATCCTTAATCCGGAAAGCGTGCACCGCCGCCGCGACCACGGGACCGTTGGTCGCCGTAGTCACCGTCCCCGTTATTACTCCTCCCTTAATCAAGGTCAGAGTTACAAAATCGCCGGGGTGGTAGTAATGTCGAGTTTCGTCTGGCGACACAGGGGGCGCCACGAAACCAGGCATCGATGCTGAAACGGAATAGACGCCCGCCTCTAGTGCGTCAAACTTAAAGTTACCGCTACTGTCAACAGTCGTGGTGCGAGCTGGTGCTAATACACCGAACTGAGAGGCAAAGGCCGTAGCGCCATTGATCGTCTCTCCTCCCTGCCCGACCACATGACCGGTGATAGTGTTCGACAAACTGGCTGAGGGTGTTTTTTCCGACGCGGCTTCCTGAGCTTGCGCCGCCACAACCGAGAGCAGTGCGAAACCAATCAGAGGTAGGATGGGCCGGATCTTATTTAAGCAGATCGACATCACGGGCCACCTTCCTTTGATTTCAAGTCGACAGTGAAGTTGAGCTCAACTTCGGCATCGTCAGCCACAGTCACGAATTGTTTCGGCGGCTGCCGCGGACGCTGAGCGGCTGGGACCGGGGCACCGTAAAAACCCATGTTCAGAGTGACTTCGTAATTCCCCGGCGGAAGGTCAGGAATTAGAAAATGCCCGCGGGCATCAACAATGGTGCCGCGGTCTGTGGGCTTTCCATCTCTCTTCGCGCCCACGAAGATGCGCGTTTCCGGCGGTGGGCTGCCATTTTCAAATTTTACCGACCCGCGAATTATTCCGGTGCCGTAACTCACAAAAACGCGGACATTGGAAATCGATCGACCAGGTTGAAGATCGATTCCCTGTGTTTGATCGACCCCGTCGACCTCGATCCGTGTCACCGAAAAGCGGCGAGAATTACCATTCGTCATCGAATAGAGATAGAGAGTGGCCTTGCCGGGCGCCATTCCGTTGATACTGAAACTGCCGTCAGCGGCAACGGTGGCCGATCCGGAATTGTAAGTTGGCGGATTAGTGGTGCTGACACTGGCCGTCATCCTCAACCCGGCTAGTTGGGCGGCCGCGTTCTTCCCTGCATCGCTCTCAGGAATAACGGCGCCGCTGAGGGTGAGACCCTTCATGGCCTTGAGTTCGAGATTGGTTACGTCGCGATCGACTACGTCGAAAATAATTGGCTGGCTATAAAAATCTCCGCCTTCAAAACGTGAAGAGAGATAGGCTGTGTAATGCCCTGGTTCCAATCCGTCAAAACGAAACTCGCCGCGCGCATTCGTTGGTAATCCGCCGATAAAAATGCCTGAGGGCGCCTCAGTTTTTGAGACTTTCCCATACGTGAGTCGGGCGCCAGCGATGGGTGTACCAGCGTCAGAATCCACAACTCGACCAGTAGCGCTGAACGTTGACGATCGATGGCCGAGGCGAATGTCGATGTTCGATGCCTCACTGCCTTCGGTCAGTTCCAGAATGACGGCCTTCGCCGCATCATTTGTGTCGCCAAAATATACCTGCGCGAAGTGGCCGCGCGAATTGATGACTGAGAACCCGCCATTCCCCGTTCCGACGCTGACTTTGTACCGGCCCGCCGTTAATCCATAAACCCGATAGATGCCACGATCGTCGGTCAGATACATCGGGCTGTTCATGGCCACACGGGACATATTCATCTGCTGCATTTGATCGGCGCTGGGCGAGGCTGGTTCGACCTTGAGGCGCTCTTCGATTGCCGGCTTACCTTCTTCATCCGTTATGCGGCCGGTGATGACAGCACCGCGCACGAGTTTGATATCTACGTCTTCAGCAGTTTCAGCCGTGGACAATAGAATCATTTTTCCCGCTCCATAAGGATTGGTGTTTGTTTCGCCGGTGACGAGGGTGGGCGCCAAAGCCTGCACTTGATAAGTGCCCGGACCCAGACCAAACAGGCGATAGCGGCCTTCACTGTCCGTGACGGTTTTCGCACCTGACCGGCGAGGATAGGAGTCTCCGCCAAACGCCGCCACCGTAATACCAAAGGCGGCTTTGCCGCCGACTGTTACCCGGCCCGAAATCGATCCAGTCCCTTTCGGTTTGGCGTCAGACGTCTGGCCCTGGACCTGTCCTGAGATAAGGAACAGGATCGCCGCGGTCAAAACAAGAGCGAAAGAAAACAGGCGTGACGGACGAGTCATGTGGGAATCCTCCGATCCACTGTCGTGGTTGAGCCGGTACCGAGGGCGACATCATCGCACCGTCGTCGAGGCAGGGCAAGCGGAACGCTTAAACAATCCAGGCGAAAAATGTTTACTGGCTGAAATGGTATTTACCTTGTAGAATCAACCTCCGAACATCTTCAGGAGATTCATGGTTGCAGTAGTCAGTTTTTGAAATCTGTATGGCTCAACTGAAAGTCACCGACGCCAGCGGACGGCAGGCGCAGCATCCACTAAACTCGACCACCACGTGCATGATTGGGCGCGCACCCGACAATCAAATTGTGCTCGACGATCCTCGTGCATCTCGACATCACGCTCATATCAGGGCTGATGCCGACGGTTCGTTCATGCTTATCGACGGCGCCGTCGTCAACGGTCAAATCAAACGAAGCGCGAACAAGGTCTTTGTCAACGGCGAACAAAAGTTCGAGCAGCTGCTGAAAGACGGCGATCGCATTACGATCGGGGCCAGCACGCTGCGCTTTGAGCAGCCCAAGGAAGAACGCACTGCCGATCTCAGCTTTGACGACAAGCCCCTGGGTCATACTCAGCTCTTGATGTCGGCAAAGGATGTCTTGACGACCGTGCTGCGACAGACAGACCCAACGGCGTCGGCTGGAGCGCCGCGCGATAAGGTGCTCGAATCCCTCCAGCGCAAAGCCAACATCCTGAGCGAACTTTATGAAATGAGTAAAGCGCTCGGCTCAGGGTTCGATCTCGATCGAATTTTCAAAATGGCGACTGACATCATCTTCCGGTCGACGCCCGCCGATCGCGTGATTGCCCTTCTGGCCGACGTGCTCGTCACTGAACAAAACGCCGACGACGCTAAGTTGTTCCCGATTGCTACGCGGGCGCGCGACGAGAAATTGGAAGCTTACGCGCGCAAGATGACCATTGGCCGCACCATCACGCGCAAGGTGATGAGGGATCGCGTGGCGCTGCTGTCGCAGGACGCGGCCGCCGACGAGCAATTCGCCGGCGTGGAGTCGATTGTCTCGCAGGGTGTGCGTTCGACAATCTGCGCTCCGCTCTTTACTGAGGCCGGCGTGCACGGCGCTTTGTATGCGGATCGGCTGGACCCGTTTTCCGCTTTCAAGCCTGACGATTTGGAATTAATCAGCGCAGTGGCGGCGCAGACGGCCATCGCCGTTGAGAATGTCCGGGCCCACGAACGCCTGGCGAAGGAAGAAGTCGCGCGCGCTAATTACAGCCGGTTCTTGCCGGAGTATGTCGTGAAGCAGCTGCTCGACAATCCGGATTCTTTCAAACTGGGTGGTGTTCTTCAGACGATTACCGTGCTCTTTGCCGACATCCGCGGTTTCACTCGTATCTCAGAACACGCGCCGCCGGAAAAGATCGTGCAGTTACTAAATCGCTATTTCTCAGCTATGACCGACATTATCTTTGCCCACGGCGGAACGCTGGATAAGTATCTGGGAGATGGGTTAATGGCGCTCTTTGGCGCGCCCACCACGACTCCGAAGGACGCGGCGAACGCAATCGCAGCGGCCGTGGCGATGCAACGGCGCATGCTCAGCATCAACGACGAATTGCACGCCGAAGGTTTTCCGGAGATCGGTATCGGCATAGGCTTACATACCGGCGAAGTCACGGTCGGTTACATCGGCTCTGAGCGGCGATCTGAATATACGGCCATCGGCGATGCGGTCAATACTGCTTCGCGTCTGGAATCAAATGCCAAGGCTGGAGAAATTCTGGTTAGCGAAGTGACCGCCAAAGCCGCGCACTCGCGCTATCAACTGGCGGCACGCGAACCTATCAGCGTCAAGAACCGCGAGCAGCCCGTACCTCTCTTTGAGGTTGAGTGGCAGCATGCCACCAGCAATGCTTAACAAGGAAAAAGTCAAAAGGAAAAAGTAAAAAGAGGCGGAGACAAACGTCCTCTATTCTCTTAGAGAATCTCGATAAGCCAATCCTTAGAGGATCATCGGCCAAGAGGAACAACTCCTTTCCTGCCGGGGTCTTACTTTTGGCCTTTTTACTTTTTCCTTTTACCTTCTCTTCGATGTCCGCCAACTCCACCGGATTTTTCAAACGCCAGATATTGATCGCGCAGGTCTACGGAATCCCTGTGCGGATCGACTATCGCTGGTTCATTGTGTTCGCGTTGAGCGTGGCGCTGATTGCCGCCAACGTGCGCAAACACCCGATTCAGTTGTTCGCCTATCACCTTCCTGCTACCGGAGAGTTGACAGCCTGGTTATTGGGAATCGCCACTACGCTGGGACTCTTCCTCTCGGTCTTTGGTCACGAATTGTCACACGCATTGATGGCCCGCATCGAAGGGATTGAGATTGAAGAGATCGTGCTGCATCCGTTTGGCGGGCTGGCGCGGTTGCGCACCCAACCCCAGAGTCCGGGCGCAGAGTTTCGGATTGCCGTAGCCGGACCGGCGGCAAGTTTTATCTTCGGATTGATCGCGTTTGGCGGAATGATGGTGACCGCGCTCTTCGGATCCAATTTTGGAACGGCATTTTTCTTCTTCGTCGGCGCCGGTAACCTGCTGTTGGCCGTTTTCAATTTGTTCCCGGGGTACCCGCTCGATGGCGGCCGCGTGCTGCGGGCCATAATTTGGAAACGGAGCGGCAGCATGCGTGACGCAACCCGCATTGCCGGCTTCTGCGGGCAACTGATGGCACTGGTGCTAATTCTCTTCGGACTGTATATGGCGCTGGCGCCCACCTTTCGCGCGTACTTCATGGGCTTGTGGTCCGTGCTGGTCGGCGTGTTTCTTTTGAGCGCTGCCACCAGCGTGGTGAGAAGTGTCCGGGAGCAGGTGACTGCGGGAGACGCAATGTCTCCGCCGGTAGTTCTTGAGCCGGATTTACCAATCAGCCGCTTTGTAGATGAGATCCTGCCGCTTCATCGCTACGCAAGTTTTCCCGTGGCGCAGGGCGAGAGCTTGCTGGGAATTCTAACGCTGGAAGATCTCAAGAAGCTGCCCCGCGCGGAGTGGCGCAATCGGCGCATCCGAGACGCGATGCGTCCAGTGAATCAGTCGATGTTCGTTAAGACCTCAACTAACATGAATGAAGCGCAGGAATTAATGAAGGGAAACAGCGTGCACGCTTTGGCCGTCCTCGGTGAGTCAGGAGAGTTGGTGGGGTTTCTGCGACGCGGTCGAATCAGGCGCAAGAAGTGAGAACCGACCAGGCAGTGAGCCCTCACATCCTTAGCCGACCAATTTCTTCTTCTACAGAACTCCTGGTCCTGTATGTGAAGAACTCGATCAGATTTCGCTCCGCTAGGAGCGAGATGTTTATAGTACTCCCGGATTTTCGATGTCGCATAGCTCCCTTAGCGGAATGTGAAACCAATACGGCAAACACCTCCCGCATTTGAAGAAAATATGCAAAAATTTGTGGAGTACGGAACATCTCGCTCCTAAAGGAGCTTGTATCGATTTAGTAGACGGGTGCTATAAACATTTTGCTCCTGACGGAGCGAATACAGCTCAGGGTTTCTCCGTAAAACTTGTAAGCCGCACTTTCGGTCTTAGTCTTGCCACCAGCCTTAGTGTTGCCACCGATTCTCCCAAATCGTCATTGCCACCCGCGCGTATTTCCGCGATAATCCCTGCGGAGCGTCCGAACTGTCGACCCGGGCGCGACTGTCTGCGCGGCCCCTTTCTCAGACAAATTAATCAGATCCGTAACTCGACTGATAGGTGGCGGAGCGTCCAGATATCAGACGCGGTCGACTACTCTAAAGCGCACAATGTTGTTACTCGGCTCATGGAGGGAATACTTAACCAGCCTGGCCGAGCTGCGTTCAATTGCGGACATTGTCCTGGTTTTTCTGGTTGTCTATGGCGTGCTGAAACTTTTGCGCGGCACGCGCGCCGCGCCAATGGCTGCCGCGATGGGCGCCTTTGCTCTGTTGTACTGGTTGGCAATCAATGGAGGGTTGGTTACGCTTGAATTTGTTTTGCGCGGCGCTTTGCTCTACATCGGCGTTGCGATCATCGTGCTCTTCCAGGCAGAGATACGCCAGGCGCTCATTACCTTTGGGAATCGGTTCCGGGTGCCCTTCACCCGCCGGCAACGAGGCCGGTTTGGTGAAAGTATCTATGACAACATTGTTCTGGCCGCAACCACCCTGGCGTCGACCAAGACTGGAGCTCTGATCGTCATCGAGCGCAATGTCGGGTTGAGAAGTATTGTCGAGGCTGGGGTCCAGCTTGACGCCGAACTCAGTTATGATTTGATCGTCGCAATCTTTAATCCGGCGGCGCCTTTGCACGATGGCGCGATAATCGTTCGGGGTAATCGCATCGCATCGGCTGCGTGTTTCCTGCCTCTGTCTTTGAATCCAATGTTGTCGAAGGACCTCGGAACGCGTCATCGAGCGGCGCTGGGCATCACCGAAGACTCAGACGCGGTCGCAATCGTAGTATCAGAAGAGACTGGCCTGATATCGTTCGTGCGGGCCGGGCGCATCAAGCGCGCGCTCGACCCGACGCGCCTGCGAGCCGCAATTTTCCAAACGATTGAAGGTCGCAATGTCGGTGCCGTTGACGCCAAGTCATCGCGCTCGCCGGAATCGGAACGAGACAGGGAAGAGATCGCATCGGCCTGAGAGTTGATCGTTTATGCGTTTTCGCGAGAGTAGAGTCACAACTCGTCCGCAGCCCACTGCCGAGCGCTGGCTGCGCCGCATTATCATCGAAGACTGGGGCCTGAAGCTTCTGGCCCTGGCGATTACGCTCGTGCTGTGGTTTGTTGTTTCCGGGCGTGAGATTGAGCGAGAGATTGTCGTCGAACCGCGTTACCAGGGGAAGCCGGCAGCGACGTTCGAGGTGAAGGAAGTCTCAACCACGCCGGCAAGAGTTCGCGTCACAGGACCGGCCAGTCATGTCAACGCATTAGAGAAAGCTCCGACCGAAGCTATCTCGGTGGAAGGGCGGCACGAAAGCTTTGATGTCCCGCATACGTCAATCAATATTTCCGATCCCAAGGTTGTAGTAACCGACAGAGTCAATATTCACGTGACTATCGTCGCCATCGAAAATTCGAAATCAAAATCCCGAGACACAAATTGACGCCCGAGAAAACAACCAGGCTGTTTGGCACCGATGGTATTCGTGGCGAGGCCGGGAAATTCCCCCTCGATCCGCGAACTATGCGGATCATTGGCCGCTCTCTTGCTATGCATCTTGCCGAGAGAACCGGCCGTAATCCTATAATCGTAACGGGTCGCGACACGCGTGAATCGGGCTCCTGGATCGAACTCGAATTGATCGCCGGAGCGCGAGCAGCCGGTGCGAACGTTCAGTCAGCCGGAATCATAACTACGCCAGGCATAGCGTTTCTCGCGCGCGATTTACCCGCAGACGCAGGAGTGGTCGTCAGCGCATCTCATAATCCTTACCAGGATAATGGCATCAAGGTTTTCGATCCCTCAGGGCGAAAGCTTGATGAAGCGACCGAGCGCAGAATTGAAAAGGATATTGCCGAGGCAGCGGGTGAGGATGCGAGCGAACCGTCGAGCAGTAAAGAAACGGAACCGGCTGCGGGCGAAGAGCTCGCGCGCGAATTGCGGCTGCGGTATTTGAACTATCTTCAGCACGACGTTGCTCGCGATCTTTCGCTGAACGGTTTCACGCTGGTCGTAGATTGTGCCAACGGCGCCGCGTACGAACTGGCCCCGGAACTTTTTGGACGGCTCGGCGCGCGCGTCATCGCGATCAATCACGAGCCTGACGGTCATAACATTAATCGCGAGTGCGGCTCGCTGCATATCGAGGGTTTGCAGCGGCGCGTGGTGGAGGAGCGAGCGGATCTTGGCGTGGCGTTTGACGGTGATGCTGATCGCGCGCTCTTTGTCGACGCAGTAGGCAATTTTGTCGATGGGGATGCGACCATGTGGGTCATGGCCGACGATCTGAGAGCACGCGGTGAATTGATTGGCGACGTAGTGGTTGCGACCGTAATGAGCAATATCGGGCTGGAAATCGCGTTGCGCTCGCGCGGCGTTGAGCTTAAGCGCGCAGATGTTGGCGATAAGTATGTGCTCGAGGAGCTAATTCGCAGCGGGGCGATGATGGGTGGTGAACAGTCGGGGCATATTATCTTTCCGCGCCTGAGTTTAGCCGGCGATGGTTTGATCACCGCGATAAGTTTGCTGCGGGCGATGTGCGCTCATAAGAAAACTCTCGGGGAATTGGTAGGAGGCTTCCAACGCTATCCACAGGTCTTGGTGAACGTAAGCGTCCGCGAAAAACGACCTTTCGAACAGATCGCTTCTGTTCAGCGCCTGGCGGATGAGATCAAAGCTCAACTCGGAAGTCGAGGGCGGTTGTTGTTGCGCTACTCAGGCACCGAGTCCCTGGCTCGCGTTATGATTGAGGGCGAGAGTGAAAACGACGTGGAGTCAAAGGCTAACGCTCTCGCTGAAGTAATACGAGCCGAAATAGGTAGCGACGAGTCTTGAACGTCGTCACTTACTTCCGGCGAGGGGGATGAAATCCAATATCGATCTTGATCGAGAAATTCTTACGCTTTCGAGAAGGAAAAATTTGCACCCTGCTCCTGGTCGAATCGCTGAATTCCTTAACCAAAGACAGGCTTTGGCCGCGTTTACGCATGCAAGAGAATTATTATTGCGCGGCATAAGTGTTGCGAAGTATATTGTGGGGCAAGAGAGACGGTTGGTGGATCCTCCGTCTCAAGTGGTTGCTGGGGTGAGGACAGTAACCACGAAAATGAATGGGCGCTGCGACCCCCACGTTGCAGTGCCCATTCGCTTTTTCCAAGCGCCCCAACTTCAAAATTTCTATCCTAAATCACCTTTCGTAATTTGACTCACTATCGCATTTCAGCGTAGATACATGGCTGCTTAATGTCTACGCCGTCTGCCATCTTGTCGTGTGCCCGCAAACTACTCATCGTAGTTGCGGGGATAATCCTGCTTGTCGGAGTCTGCGCGTGCCGGAGGGGGGCCAACAAGAACGCGAATGCCAATGGCAGCGGTTCTTCATCCTCCGCTACCGATCCCGAGCAAGCAAAACGCGAGGCACAGACGCTGGTTGATCAGGCCAAAGAGCTTTACAAGAATGAACAGGAGAAGGAAGCGGCAGAAGTTCTGAATAAGGCAATCGCTCAGGATCCGAATAACGCAGAGGCCCATCTACGGTTGGGAATGGCCTATGCGGCGCTGGAAAGAAAACCCGAGGCCGAAGAGTCTTATAAGAAAGCCATCGAACTCTATAAGAAAAGAGTTCAGACGGATCCGAAAGATGCCGAAGCCTTTTTCAATCTGGGGGAGGCCCATAGTTTTCTCCATCAGGATGAGGAGGCCGCGCGCGACTATCGCCAGGCTACGCGCCTCAAGCCTGATGACGAAGAGGCCTTTTACCAGCTAGGGATGGCCGAAACCCGCTTGGCTCATTATCCAGAAGCGCTGACGGCTTTTAAGAAAGCTCTCGAACTTGATCCTGACGACTATCGAGCCACTGACGCAATCGAAAACGCCAAGGAAGGCTCAAATAGAATAAAGGAAGGCAAGAAGCACGCTGAGGACATGCTCAAGAAACAGCAGGCAAATCAAAACGCAAACGGAAACACAAACTCTAATTCCAACTCGAACGCGCAACCGGCGCCTAAGCATATTCCCAAGAAGCCTGGAGTAAACAACTAACGTTGTCCTTTCGCCGACGCGTCAGTCCGGAGAACATTAATGGCCACATCCACACCGCCTCCCTATTTTCCGCAAAGCTCGTTATCCCCGCCGGATGAGAAGCGCTATAGAAAATTTAAGGTAATTGTAATCGGCGGAGTCGTTTTGTTGTTCCTTCTACTTGGAGGTTTGGTGGCCGGAATAGTGTATCTGTTTAAGTGGCTGGTTTGATCCGATGACGAGAAAGTGATTGCGTCGCCGCTTGACATAGGTATTGCCCGCCTAATATAGTCTCCCGTTTCGGACTCCGGTCTGAATCCCCATGAGTAACGCTGCAACTGGTTCTGCGGTGCGGAGGCGTTGCCCGGCTGTTGTTATTAGGATCAGCCGTTTGACATTATTGTGGCGTAAGAGCTCGCATTAGCGAGTGCGCGTGAAGCGAACCGCTCCTTCATTGCGACGCTACAGAAAAGTTTCGGCTCCAGGGAAGCCACCATCCGCGCCCGCCCATAAAGCGAAGTCAGAACGTCCCTAAACCAGAATTATTAGCAGGGCAGTTGCCTGCGCTGACTGCCGGACTTGTTCCGGAAAGAGGCAGGCCCCGGCCCTTCTGCGCTTTTTTCGAGGGAAACTAACAGTGCCGACGATTAATCAGCTAGTTCGCAAGGGCCGCCAGCGGGTCAAGTACAAGACGGCGAGCCCGGCCCTGCAAAGTTCGCCGCAGAAACGCGGAGTTTGCACGCGCGTTTATACGCAAACGCCTAAGAAGCCGAATTCAGCATTGCGCAAGGTCGCGCGGGTTCGTTTAACCAACGGCATTGAGGTGACTACCTATATTCCCGGGGTTGGTCATAACCTGCAGGAGCACTCAATTGTCCTGATACGCGGGGGGCGCGTGAAGGATTTGCCGGGCGTTCGTTACCACGTGATTCGCGGCACGCTTGATTCTGTCGGAGTCAGCGATCGCAAACAGAGTCGATCAAAGTACGGCGCTAAGCGTCCGAAGGGAGGCGCCAAGTAAGCAATGCCCAGACGAAGAGTTGCAGAAAGACGCGCGGTGCTGCCTGATCCGGTTTACAACAGCGCCCTGGTGACCAAGTTTATCAACGGAATTATGTGGGGCGGAAAGCGTTCCATCGCCGAGAGGACCTTTTACGACGCCCTGTCTCAAGTTGGCGAGAAGGCAGGCGATGAGCCGCTCAAAGTTTTTAAGCGTGCGATCGAAAATGTCCGGCCTACTGTAGAAGTGAAATCGCGACGCGTGGGTGGCTCGACTTATCAGGTGCCGGTTGAAGTTCATCAGGAACGTCGCGGGGCGCTGGCCATTCGCTGGATTGTCGCTTATGCACGGGGCCGTGGTGAAAAGACAATGACCGATCGACTGGCAGGAGAACTGCTGGACGCGGCAAACAATCGCGGCAACGCGGTCAAGAAGAAGGAAGATACGCATCGCATGGCAGATGCCAACAAAGCGTTCGCGCACTATAAGTGGTAATGGCAAAGGCAGATCTAAGCAAATTCCGGAATATTGGCATCATGGCGCACATTGATGCCGGTAAGACCACCACGACCGAACGTGTCCTTTATTACACGGGCGTTTCGCACAAGATTGGCGAAGTGCACGAGGGCACGGCGACCATGGACTGGATGGAGCAGGAGCAGGAACGCGGTATCACGATTACCAGCGCCGCGACCACTTGTTTCTGGGAACGCAACGGTGTCGATCACCGGATCAATATTATCGATACCCCTGGTCACGTCGATTTCACTATGGAAGTCGAACGAAGCCTGCGAGTTCTGGACGGAGCCGTCGCGGTATTTGATGGCGTGGCCGGAGTCGAGCCGCAGTCCGAAACCGTCTGGCGTCAGGCCGACAAGTACGGCGTCCCTCGCATTTGCTTTATCAATAAGCTCGATCGCGCCGGCGCCTCTTTTCAGCGATCGTTCGAGTCGATTATTGCTCGCCTTGGTGCTAATCCTGTCGCTCTGCAAATTCCTATTGGCCACGAAGATCAATTCAAAGGCGTGGTCGATCTAATCACGATGAAGGGTTTGATCTGGAACGACGAGAGCAAAGGCGCCGAGTATGAGACCGGCGAGGTCCCTGAAGAATTGAAGGAGGAAGCTGCCGCGGCTCGTGAGAGGCTGATCGAAGCGGTGGCCACCGTTGACGATCATCTCATGCAGAAGTACGTCGAAGGTGAAAAGATCACTCAAGACGAAATTCGCACGGCGCTTCGCAAGGGCACTCTGGCGCTGAAGCTTGTGCCCGTCGTTACCGGTTCGGCGTTCAAGAATAAGGGAGTGCAGACGCTGCTC
>JAWWPL010000060.1:0-12469 GCA_033850605.1 Blastocatellia bacterium
CGCGGCAGAGCCTGTGGCGCCAAGGGCTTCAGCCCAGCTCCGCCGATCGATGCTGTAAAAGGAAGATAAGGCTGGCGCGCGGTTGAATGAAAGAAAGCGATCTGACGGCCGTTGTCGAACAGCACGGGCGCCATTTCAATCCCGTCGCCTTTGGTGACTTGCTCAGGCGGACCGCCATTCACGCTCACTCGCCACAGGTGCCGGCGATCGATATCGTCTTTGTTCGCGGCAAAAATTACAAAGGACTTATCGGGTGACAGTGTGGCGTTTTCAACTTCGTAATTGCCAGGCGTTAGGTCCAACAGCGCGCCACCGCTGGAAGAAATGGTATAGAGATGCGCCCAGCCGTCTTTCTCTGAAGAAAACAAAATCCGATCACCGGCCACCCACTGCCAGAAGTCGCCACCAAAGCCCGTATATGAATCGTTATCAGCGCTGCCTGAACGCCAAATCTCTTTCGCATTCCCGGTCTGGGAGTCCGCAACTTCAATCGCCCACGGTTGCACACGCTCGCGGTCATTGGAAAATGTATCGGTAACGCTGAACAGTCTGATGAAAGCGATCCGGCGACCGTCTGGTGACCAGCGCGGCGCGATGTCTCGATCGACGCTCGGCGATAGGAACCTGAAGCTGTGGGCCCGTTTGTCATAGACCACGATAAACCCGTGGTCACCGCGCGACGACGCGAATGCCAACTGCGATCCGTCGGGCGACCACTGGGGTGCGCTACTGACCGCGCCGCGAATCTCGAACATCTTGCTTTCTTTACCGCCCAGGACAGGGGCAGTCCAGATACTTCCACCGCGCAGATATTCAACTTGATCGCCGGCGGGAGAAAAAATCGGCGTATTGCCCAGGCCCATTCGCATCACGCGCGCGGTGCGAACATCGACTACCCAGGTTTCCTGTTTTGCGCCTTCCGGATCGCTCGTGGGATTCGGAACTTCACCGGCCTGGTTGGCATCTCCACCGCGAACGTAAGCGATGGTGTTGCCGTTCGGCGAGAAAAGCAGATCGGTCAGCTCCTGACCATCGTCACTGTTGTAATGCGTCAACTGCCGCGCGGTGAAGGCCGGGGCTTCAGCAATCCAGATGTTACGTTTCCCTTCGGCGTCGAACGCCCACGCGATTTTGTCTCCGCGTTTGGAGATGGTGAGCTCTGAAGGAAATGGCGAGCTCATGACCTGTTCGAGGGTGAAACTTTCGGCGTTTACGCGTAGGACTCCGAAAACAGGAGCCCAGATTAGAAGGGCCAACACTAGTATCAGATGTCGTCTCAATTGTTCATCCATCTTCTCGATGTCACTTATGAAAATGCCGGCGCTGAAAAGCAAGACCGATTCTAACACCGAGGCACGAGCCGCGTTAATGCAGGCCCTCTGACCTTAATTGCTCCTATCGAAGCTCGGTTCAAGCCTTGTCCCCCGTTTGCTCGAACTATCTAATCTGCTAACCTTGCTAAAGTTCTGATTAAGCTCTGCTGATTCACCTAAGAAATCGGCCCCGCAAGCAGGCAATGTCTGAAGTCGAAGTTCAAATTGGTTTGCCGGACAGTCACGGCCCTGCTCATCGTCACAGCCACGCACACGGCAGCCGCCGGCGGCTCTCAATCGTGCTGTTACTAACTGCCGTCTATATGGTCGCAGAGTTGCTCGGCGGTCTGTGGACGGGTTCGCTCGCCTTGCTGGCTGATGCCGGGCACATGCTGGCCGACGTGGCGGCGCTGGTCCTCGCGTTGATGGCAGTCTGGTTCGGCGCGCGACCGGCCACGCCGCGCAAGACTTTTGGTTATTACCGTCTGGAGATTCTGGCCGCGCTGATCAATGGGGTGGGGCTAGTGCTGATCTCATTCTTGATCTTCTATGAAGCTTATCAGCGTTGGTTTGCTCGACCCGATATTCGCAGCGGCGCTATGACCGTGGTTGCCAGCGGAGGCCTGGTCGTCAATCTGATTTGTGCTCTTTTACTGCATCGCGATCGAGACCAGGATCTTAATATCCGGGGCGCGTGGCTGCATGTCCTTGGCGACGCACTAGGATCTACCGGAGCGATTATCGCGGGCCTGCTGATTATGTTGTTTGGCTGGACGGGGGCCGATTCACTCATCAGCGTTTTTATCGGTGTATTGATCGTCTGGAGTTCGTGGCATCTGATTCGGGATGCGACCAATGTTCTGTTGGAAGGAACGCCCGCGCATATCAACCTAGCCGCGGTCGAACAAGCAATCATGGAAACAGAGGGAGTGTCGGACGTTCACGATCTCCATGTCTGGACTATTACCTCGGGACGCGAGGCTTTGAGCGCTCATGTGATTCACGCTTATTCGATTTCACAACCGAACCTGCTCAAGGAACTGCGGGCGAAACTGCTCGATCGTTTTGGCGTGGATCATCTGACTATTCAAATGGAAACGCCCGACTTTGAAGACGAGGCAATTCATTTCTGTAACGCGGGCACGGCCTGTTTTCGATCCGGACGGGAATGAGATTGAGGCGGTAGATTCACGCCGGTCGAATCGTACCCTTCAGCGATGAATCGAGTTGAGATCGGCAAAAGATCTGTAGCCCATGGCGTGAGAGGGTGTGTCAGAAGCCCGACCGTGAGGGAGGGCGAGACTCGCAAAGATTCTTGATTGAAGAAAACAGGCCGACTACTCTATTGCCGCCGATGGATGACCTTGGCGAGCGTTGCCCTTGCTCACGCGCGAGCTTCTGACACACCCTCTCACGCCGTCGGCTATAGATATTTCGCCGTTCCGCGGCTGCGAAGTTGCTTACTCTTGAGTATCGGCTGTCGACTCACAGAAGACTGAAGTCTCTATCACAAATACAACATGCCAATCATAGAGCTCGCTTACGGACGCTCCGCCCTAAAGCTGGAGTACGACGCCCGGCAGTTCGAAGTGCTGGCTCCTCTTGAAGACGCTTCGCATCCCTTATCAGATGTTGAGATCGGAGCAGCTCTGGACGTCCCCATCGATTCACCTCCGCCCGATGACTTAATCGGCGCCGGCGACAGCGTGTTGATTGTAGTATCGGACGCCACGCGCGCAACCGGCAGCGCCCAAATTGTAAACCTGCTGGTGCGTCGGCTGATCCAGAACGGCATCCAGCCCGCCGAAATAGCGATCATTTTTGCCACTGGTATTCATCGGCCGGTGCGACCCGAGGAAAAAGCGGAGCTGCTTACGCCATTCATTGCCCAACGAATTCGGACAATTGACCACGACGCTTATGATGCGACGCAACTCATTCAGATTGGAGTGATGGAGCGTGGTACGCCGATCGAGGTCAACCGGGCGCTTAAGGAATTCAGTAAAGTAATCATTACTGGAGCGGTCGGCTTTCATTACTTCGCGGGCTTTACAGGCGGGCGCAAATCGATTTGTCCGGGATTGGCGGCGGCTCCTACTATTGAGGCGACGCACATGCTCGCGCTCGATTTCGAGAGCGGCGGCCGCCGCCTCGGTGTCGCGGCGGGGCTGCTCGACGGCAATGCAGTGAACGAGGAATGCGAACGCATCGCGGCGATGATAGATCCCGTGTTCTCGATTAACGCGATTGTGGACGATCATGGACGCGCCGTGGAAATTTTTGCAGGGCATTGGCAAAGAGCGCATCGCCGTGCCTGTGACAGTTACAAGTTAGGGCACTCCCTGGAAATTCCTGAGAAACGCCAGGTCGTGATTGTTAGCGCCGGCGGCTCGCCGTATGACCTCAATCTGATTCAGGCGCATAAAGCTTTGGATATGGCTGCGCATGCGTGCGTCGATGGCGGGACTATTGTCTTGTTAGCCGAATGCAGCGACGGTTTGGGTCGAGCCGATTTCTTGAAGTGGTTTGAGTCCGCTGATTCAAGCGGGCTGGAAACCCGTTTGAGGAAAGCATACGAAGTGAACGGCCAGACAGCCTGGGCGCTTTTGACCAAAACCGAGCGCTTTCGCGTTCACATCGTCTCGAAACTTGAGGAGGATGACGTGCGACGCATGCGCATGAGTCCCGCGAAATCGATCGAAGAGGCGTTGTCTGCCACAGAAAACGCCAAGGGTTACATTATGCCGCGCGGGGCGGCACTCTTGCCGGTCGCCTCACCGGTCCCCTATGTTAAGCTGCAATTTGTTAATAACCCTTAAAAACCGGCGCAATTCGCGAAGATCGGGAACGCAATCGCCAATCATTTTGGGAGTAAGGACAAATGAAATGCAGGAAGTTACCGCAGATTTCGCAAATCGTAAGCGGAACCAACCAGCTCGGTTTAGTACCAGCGAAAACGTCCTGCCTAGTCGATTCTGTCTAGTCTCATCATCCCTGATTCTCGTTTTGCAACGAACTTTACGTTGACGAAAAGCAAAATCTGCGTACAATGACGTCAACTAGGGCGTTGCCGCTGTGGGGTGAGGACACATCGGCGTCGAGGCTGAACGTCTCCGCCCAATAAACACAGCCCCAAAAGCTGTGAAGAAAAGGCTAGGCTTGTGGGAGGGCCCGGCCTTTTCTATTTCTACCAGCCCAATAATCGAAAAAACTCTACTACGATGCGTGTCCGCGTTAAGCAAATGCGGATCATTGCTATGAAATGTCAGCAGGAGTATCTGGCCCTGTTCGGTGAACTTCGAGATTCGGTATTTCGAAGGACAGAACCAGCGTTGAATCTCTTGATTCGTGTAGTTTCATGGATTATCTTCTGCGGACAAAAACCCGATCCACGAAATCACACGAAGCCGCACAAAAGGACTTTAAAGCGAGTTAAGACACCAGAGAGGCGGTCACACGTTTCCCTGTAACCACCTCATTAGCGTTTGCACTTCAATGCACCGGCAAGGCCGGATGTCTAAGGTGTCGGTTCTGAATCGGCCGGGCAGCAACGATATTCCTGCGCCTTGTCGAGCAGCTCGATCTGACGCTCAAGCAGTTTGTTCTTGAGTTCCTGCTCCTTGAGCTCGAGCTGAATTTTCTGGTGCAGCTCAGGCTCGCACACATCACAGGTATCGAGGCAGCCCTTCACTATCAGTCCGGGCGTGGGAATGCAGGATTCGACCGTAACCTCAAAAATCTTCTGCGCTTTCGGGTCAACCGCGCCTGCCGGCGTCAGCAGACCTTCAGCAACCAGGTTCGCGTCCACTTGTTTGAGAGCGGCCTTGCGCAGCGCATCCGGCAGCGGATCCGTGGCGACCTGGAATGCGGCAGTGTCAAATGTAGGGGATCCAACTCCTGCCGATCGGCTGGCGACAAAAGCTGTGCGCTCCTTTGCGGCAACGCTGTCGCGCCCGATCTGTTCGACCGCGACGCGGTCCTTTTGCGTGGCCAGCACACTGTTAGGCACCACGGAAATCTGACCGCGAGACAGCGGCGGGTTAAGCGAAACCCGGGTGGGCGACGCGGCGTCGTCGACGCGCCGCTCGATTGCTTCGAGCGTAATCTTGACGATTTGCTTCTTGTTCAGCCGGTAAAAGAAGTACGTCACCGCGTGGCAGCGATTGGCGTTCGCGAACTCGCGAGACGAGGATTCGAAGTGATCCTCAGATTCAGTCTGCACGTGTGTCCGCGATGACACCTCTCCGATTGAGAGAGACGCCGCGGCGTGCGTGGCTTGCACTGCCTGATTTGCAGAAGCCGTGGAATGGGTGTGAAGTTGGCGGAGAAAGTCCGCCGTCGACGATGCGCTGTGGGAACCGCGGGCGTTGGTATCAGCGCTGGCCGAGAAGAAGCCCAACGATCCGCTGGCATCCCCATGGAAATCCCATTTCCCGCTCTCGGAATTCGAGCTATGGCCAGAATCCGTCACTGAAAGATCAGACATGGAGTTCTGCATCGCCGCCATGTAGTAACGCTCTTCGGAAAGCTGCTCGCTGCGATAGCTGACGTTGGTTGAGCTGTCGAGCGTGAAGCGGGAACGTCGATCGCTGGTGAACATCTTCACCTTTTCACCCGGGAACAAGGTGATGGTGTGGACCGGATCTCCCAGCGACAGCGGCCCCGGACAACGGGTAAGCCTGAGGTGCAGGATCACTTCCACGGTTACGGCAGCTTTTTGTCCTGCCTCGCTGACCGACACGCGGTGCGGCAGCCGGTACCGAAAATCCAAAATATCGCAGCAGGGCTCTTTCGCCAGAACGGGACAACAGCCCGGATCCTGAGCCACGGCATCATCAGTTTTCATGTCTTTCACTTTAGTTTCCTCCTCGTAGGACCATCTTGAATTTGGTGAGAACTTGGTGTGACATTCCGCGGGACTGGGAGAAATGCTTAATGCCAAGCTTCGCGTTGAATTATTGAGGAAGAGGTTAATGTAGACAAGACAATTCTATTGGCCGAATTTGCTATCTTTTAGCCTGCCTTGCTGACAGCCAGCTTCGGCGACGATTCTTTACTGGAGGGCTTGCACAAAAAGTCGCCGCGGACCGAAAAGCGACTGCCTCTTTCCTAACCGGCGGAACGCGGAGCGCTATCATTAGCACCGCGGCTTTAGCCAGGTGGTCAAGTTCGACAAAATAGTTTTCTGAACCTTCCATTCCGACTTGCGAATCACCGGGCTGAAGCCGCGGTGCTAATGAGAGCGCTTCGCGCGTGCGATCGGATCCAAATTAACAAAGCCCCCAACGGCCGATTGATGCTCTTCCAATACTTTATTGTGCAATGCCTTTACTGGAAGATCCTGAAAAAGCTTTGCCGGTATCTGGTCGGTGATAGTCCATAGGTAGTCTTGAAGTCCCTGACAAAGTGACTTCCATCTCTGACGCCGACTTCTGTCATTATCTGCTTCACACTCAGAAAGGTTGTTTCGAGAAGAACCTTGGCCTGTTGCATTCTGAGCGTGCGAAGGTATTGCAGCGGAGGAGTGCGGGTTTCGGTCTTGAACAGGTGGGAGAGCCGCCAGGGAGAAAGATTAACCGACCGAGCCAGGTCATGAAGCGACAGTGGCTGGTCAAGATAGACCTCCATGAGTTTGATGACGCTCTGCACTCTGCGGTCCATGCCAGCCGGTATGCGCGCGCGCAGTTTCTGCCGGCCATCGCGGGTGCCGGCGACACCAATGTCATGCAGGGATAAACTATTCACTTCCCCACCTCATTTGGAAACCTCCCGCAGGGCAGGTTTCATTTTTTCTGGAGGCTAACCGTGCGGCGGTCCAGCAATTTCTGCCAGACAACGCCGGGTGAGTACCCGAGACCAAGGGGCAAGTATGCGGGCGCCGCAAAGCTCAGGGAGTCGGTCCTTCTTCAGTCAATAAAACCAAACTAAAGCGGGCCGGACAATAATCCGCGAACCCGCTCGATGTCAATTGAAACAAATGCTCCAGGCATATGTTAATGCGTAAAAGTCGAAAGGCATTACCAGAACATGACCCGAACTCGCATCTGATATGCAGACTCATACGGGTTCGCGCAAAGTCGGTTACTTAGATGCTCGAAGCAAAGACACAGGTCGTATCGGCGCGAACTGAGCGCGACCAGATTTTCAGACACAAGGAGATTGAGATCGTTGTCTACGAACGAGACGAGACTGCTTACCTCCTGCGTTCACCCGCGAACCGCGAGCAATTGCTCAAAGCCATCGCCGAAATTGAGCAGAATCACAATCTTGTTTGTTCCTGACGAATACTTAGAATCATCAAAGGCACCTCACTTACA
Organism: Blastocatellia bacterium; assembly: GCA_033850605.1. Classification (GTDB taxonomy): domain Bacteria; phylum Acidobacteriota; class Blastocatellia; order Pyrinomonadales; family Pyrinomonadaceae; genus UBA11740. Next base: position 7,631 of record JAWWPL010000060.1, read on the forward strand.
CAATTTTCGTCTTCCATTTTCCGCGACGAAAGAGTACTGCGCTCACAAGTGCCAGGGTGGAAAATGCTATGGTGATTGCCACAAAAACTCCGCGAGGTCCCCAGCCAAAAACGATCGCCAGCACATAGGCCAAAGGCAGTTCCCAAAGCCAGAAGACAAATAGATTAATGACCGTGGGAGTCCAGGTGTCGCCGGCGCCGTTGAACGACTGGGTCAACACCATGCCGTACGCATAGAAGAGAAAACCACCAGCCACGATACGCAAACAATCAACTCCGTACGGAACCACCGCCGGATCGTCGGTAAAGAGCCAGATGATCTGTCTGGCAAAGACAACGAAGATGAATCCAACTGATCCGAGGAAGATCAGATTATAAAAACCTGCCTTCCAAACTGCGCGTTCGGCGCGGTCAGGTTTCCCGGCGCCCAGCGCCTGGCCCACCATCGTCGCCGCGGCGTTACTCATCCCGAACGACGGCAGCAAGGCGAAAATAATTACGCGAATGCCGATGATATAGCCGGCCAGGGCGTCCGTACCAAAACTCGAGATCGTGCGCACCAGGCCGATCCAGCTTGCCATGCCCACGAACACCTGGAAGGTTCCCATGGCAGACAGGCGGAGCAGACGTGACATGATTGACGGTTCCAGCCGGAAGTGTTGGGGTTTGATTTCAAATCGTCCGTCTTTACGGACCAGACGGCTGAACGCGTAAATCGCGCCGGTTCCGCGACCGATGTTTGTCGCCACCGCGGCGCCGGCGATGCCCAGGCGCGGAAAAGGACCGAGTCCAAATATGAAGCATGGGCCAAGGACGATGTTAATAGCGTTTGCCAACCAGAGGACGCGCATCGCAATCGCTGCGTCGCCCGCGCCACGAAAAATCGCATTGATCATAAAGAGCATCACCACGGTAACGTTGCCGGCCAGCATGATGCGAGTAAACCAGACGCCATTTTTCACAACGGACGGCGACGCGCCCATTAGCGTCAGTAACTTTGGCGCAAGTGGAGCACCGACGAGCGCCAACACGATTGCCACTATCAAGCCCAAAGCTATGGCCTGCACTGCAGCTCGTGCGGCCCCTTCCGGATTATGCTCACCGATCCGCCGGGCCACCATCGCAGTCGCGCCGATACTCAGGCCAATCGCTATCGCATAGATCAAAGTCAGCATCGACTCAGTCAAGCCGACGGTCGCCATCGCGTCCGCGCCCAGGTACGACACCCATTTGATATCGACGACCGCGAAGATGCTTTCCATGAACATCTCGAGCACCATGGGGATCGCCAGAAGAATGATCGAGCGGCCGATAGGTCCTACGGTGTAGTCCTGTCGACTACCGCGTAGTGACTCGCGGATCGCAGACCAAAAGCTGGTCGGGCCGGTTGGGGACTCTGAATTTACGTCGCTCACGTCCGGGGATTGTTTGGCGGGAACGGTCTCGGAATCAGGCATGATTTGGGACGCGGAATGTTTGGCAGGGTCTTGCCCAAAAAGTCGATTCGGCGTCGATGGGGCCGCTCAACGCTGGGAACGCGGACGTCTCGTCCGCATCCGTTCCGATATAGAAGACAGCCAGCGTTTTCGGGCTTCGAGCTCAGTGCGGACGGGACGTCCGCGTTCCCAGCAATCGATTGTCTGGTTATAACCTGCTCGCAGCCGACTGACCTACTTTGGGCAAGCCCGCCCGACCATGGATTCAAACTCCAAAGATAACTCAGTGTCGGGACAGTCAGTCTAAGGCACCGGTCGCAGAACCACCCTCCGGTTCCGATTGCCCAGTTTCAGCACGATCGGATTACCGACCTGAATCGGGTGCTGCTCGCCATCGATACTAATGATGAAGTTAACCGGGGCAGGTTTTTCCGGAGCAGACTCGGCCAGAGGCGCAACTACCACTTCTTTCGCAGCATCGGCGGTGCGCGTCAACAAGTTGGTTGCCACGATGCGCCAACTTGCCGGCGTACATCGCAGTCGCAAACCCGGCGTGTCGGTTTCCGATGATTCGCCCGGAGCCAGCGCGTCGATCTTGAATAAACCTTCACCGCAACGCACCGCGCCCGAGTCATAGAAAGTCGCCCAACCGGTCACGTAATTGTAAAAGTTAGCGCCGGTATTTTTCACCACCAGGCGCACATTGGTCACCGGCGAGTCGTCTGATCCGTTCAGCACCGTCGTCGACAGACGTGCTTCGATGGCCGGCGCTCCTTTGGCATCAGAAGCCGCGGCTGCTTCGCTCAATGCCGCGCGCTGTTCGACGGCTTGTTGGGCCGCAAGGGTAATAGCGCATGCGGTCATCAAAATCATTGCGTTTAGTAGTGAACGTAATCTCAAGGTGGAATCTCCTTTGGATGAACCCTTCGATTTGAGCCCTCCCTCACGGTCGGGCTAATGCACCGCGTGTATATCTCGCGCTCAGATTCGTTTCAGTACTTGTTGCGCCAGAGTCTTTGACTTTTTCAGCTTAGCCTTTTCGTCGCCGGCGCCTCCGACGCTAATGCGAAAAAAGACGTTCTTCTTCAGCACATATAACGCTCCGCCAACGCGGCTCGCGATCCAAAACGCTTCATCTCCAAGGCGGTCGACTTTTTCCGGAGCGGCGTCAGCCTCTTCTTCCTCGCCGCCTGCTTTCGGTTTGTCCTTCTTTGCCTTTTCGCGCTCGCGTTCTTTCGCTCGACCGCCGCCCTTTGCTTCATCTCGTCCGAAAGTGTCTTCCCAAAACTGTTTGGGATTACCAGCGCTCTGGCCTTCGTTTGCGGTCGTAACGTTCAGGACTACTGAGTTCGAAGTCGTGGGCAATGAATAATAGCATTGCGCCACAATGAAGTCTCCGTCACGGCGATCGGATCTTTGGGCTTCTTTCACGGCCTCGCCCTGAACGCTCTTAAGATCGTCGCTGGTGAGCAAAGCACAGACATCAACCTTGGCCTTCACGGCGGATGTCGCGGGACCGGAAGATGACGGCGTCGCTGTCGGACTTGTCATTACTGCCGGACTGGAAGCGGTAGCGCTCGGAACATTGGCCGGTGCAGTGCTGTCGTTTGATGTGCAACCAGTGCTGACAAAGAACAGGCCAAAGATCAGAATTTCCAAAATAATCGAGTAGGCTCTTACTGGCATCTCGCCGTTTCCTCCGTGGTTAATGATGAGCCCGAACATCCGGGCCGCTTGACGCGCTTTCCCTCGCGGTTTGGCTACTGCTCCCCTTTCGGTCCGCGCTCAAGTAGTGGCGGCAGGCGCAACACTTCAGCCGTGTTGGGCCGGTAGGCACAGACGCGGTTGCGGCCACTGCGTTTAGCCCGATAGAGCGCCGTGTCCGCCAGCTCCACCAGCTGAATCGGATCGCGCCCATCGTCAGGAAACGAAGCGACCCCAACGCTGATCGTGATGTTATGGGTGCGTGGGGGGTCCGGGCTCCCGCGGCGCACCGCGGAAAAATCATGGGCTTCGATTCCCGAACGCACCCGCTCAGCGGCGACGAGGCCCTGCTGGTAATCCGCATCAAGCAAAAACGCCGCAAACTCCTCACCCCCGAACCGGGCCCCCACGTCGCCAGCCCGCAGCGTGCGCTTGATTACTTCTCCGACCTCTTCCAGAGTTTCACTGCCCACCAGATGGCCGTAGGTGTCGTTCACTTCCTTGAAATAATCGATGTCCAGCATCAGCACACAGAACGGCATCGACTCGGCCTCGGCGCGCGCCGCTTCGCGACGCAGCTCGGAAAAAAATGATTTGCTGGTCAGCAGCCCGGTCAACTCGTCGTGGACCAGCAAGCGATGGATCTGTTGCTGAAACTCGCGGTCAATCTCATCGAGCATTTCGAAGCGGATCAGTTGATCGCCAATCTCGAATTTGTCGCCATCTTGCAGCATGGCCTGATCGATCGCTTTGCCGTTGAGGATGGTTCCGTTGGTCGAGTTGAGATCCTTCAGACGATAACGCGCCCCGCCGGTTGCAGCGTCGGGCTCGGTGATAATTCGAGCGTGCAGGCGCGAGGCGCGAGAGTCGTTGATGCGTATGTCCGCGTCAAGCGCGCGGCCCAAAGTTACCTCTGCTCGCTCCAAAGGAATCTGCACGGCCAGCAATTCGCCGCGCAGGAAGACCAGCGCCGGTCGCCGGTCACCCGACCGCTGATATGGGCCAGAGTAAGTGTCGATTTCCACCGGCTCTTTTACTACCGAAATTTCTTCCGAATCATTGGCCATTTTGGTTTTTGATCTCTATTAACCCAAGGGGCGTATCTTATCGCGGGCTTGGAGCCGCGGCAATAGCCGAGGCTCCTGGGAATTTCCCAAACTTGCAAGGCGCGCGACTTCAACTCCTGATCAGCTTACGGCACTAGTAAAGCTACTACCGAGAACTGCCCAGCCGAGACCCCGCGGAAACTTGAGTCGCGCGAATAGTACCGTCCTATTTTGAGAGATGGCCTTGCCAAGTTAAGGCGATCCACGAAATCACACGAAGGAAAAAGGGCTTTGTTGTGCGATTTTCACGTGATTCGTGGATCGTTCCTACTCCGGCGAAAGAAAGCACGAAATCAAATTAAGGCACCACCCGCGCGGATGGGCCACTTGTCGAAGGGCCAGCATGAACCTATAATTTCTCTGGACCCTTTTTTCGCCCGCGGCGATTTTCATCTTGTTGCACTCACGCCGTTTGCCCGTTTTTACGAAGACGAACTTTGAAGGAGTTTTAGATGGGATGCAATGTTAACCAGGCGATTGAACCTTTCGTTTGTCCTAACTCTCCCCAGAGCTTATCCGTGGAACGTGTCGCGGAGGCCAAACTGCCCACCGAATGGGGCGATTTTCAAATAGCGGGCTATCGCTCTCTTACCA
>JAWWPL010000081.1:0-5654 GCA_033850605.1 Blastocatellia bacterium
AAGTTGATCACATGAAAGTTTGTCCTCTTTGCGGTAAGGAATACTCGGATACCAGCTCGCTGTGTACTCTTGATGCAGAGGTGCTTCAGAACATAGAGGATCCGCTGCTGGGACAGACGCTCGCCGAAAAATATCTCATCGAACAATTGATCAAGCGCGGCGGCATGGGCTCGGTTTACCGGGGCAAGCACGTGATGATGGAGAAGGTCGTCGCGGTCAAAGTACTTCGTCCGTCGTTGGCCGGAGACGATGTAGTCGTGGCCCGCTTCTCTCGCGAAGCCAAGGCAGCCTCTCGGATTTCTCATCCGCACGCGGTCAGTGTCACCGATTTTGGGGAAGCCGAAAACGGTGTTGTCTTCCTGGTAATGGAATACCTCGATGGCCGCACTCTCAAAGATATAATCAGAAGCGAAGGCCCGATGGCGCTCGATCGCGCCGTCGAAATCGTGCGCCAGGTTTCCGGAGCACTCGACGCTGCGCATCAACAGGGCGTAATTCATCGCGATTTGAAGAGCGACAACATTATGCTTTCCCAGACAAACGGCGGCGACTGGGCCAAGGTGCTGGATTTCGGGATTGCCAAGATTCAACAACCGGAAGGGGCCAGGGACCATGACATCACCGCGGCCAACCTGGTAATTGGGACGCCGCAGTACATGTCTCCAGAACAGTGCTCGCAGTCCGGACCTATCGATGCGCGATCAGATGTGTATTCACTCGGCGTTATCGTCTTCGAGATGCTTACGGGCCGAGTGCCGTTTATGGGCGAGTCGCCCACTGTGATCATGATGAAACAGGTGGGGGACGACCCTCCTTCGGTGCTGGACGCGCGTCCTGATTTGTCGGCGAGCATAGACAATCTGATAAAGAAAGCGCTGGCCAAACAGCCCTCCGAACGTTTTCAGACGGCCGGGGCCCTTTCTGACGCTCTGACCCTGGCTGCTGCTCAATCGCGCGCGGTCACATCCAAACAGGCCGCACCGGTTGCGGACACAGTAGCAATCGCTCCGGTCGGTTTGGCTAGCGCGGATGATCTGGATGAAGAGACTGTTGTGCGGCCCCGCGAAGAAGTGGTGCGAACCGCACCGGAACATCAGGTGTTTTCCCGGCGCAGCGGCGATGAGGTTCCGGCGGCGAGTTTTAATCCATGGCGAATCATGGCCCCGGCGGCAATCGTGCTGGTGGCTGTTTTTGGAATTGTCTTTCTTCTTACGCGCGGCACTAGTCAGACACCGACGAACCAGACGCCGGGTCAGGCTTCCGGCCAGAACGGGCTGGTAGCAGATCCAAATAGCCAACCAGTGCAAACAACCGGCACCCCGACAGGCGAAAGCGAGCGCGGCATTCAACCCGTTTCATCGGTCACACCTTTGGGACGCAATGCAAATGCGAACGCCGCCCCAACTGTCGTGCCGGGTACCTCAAGCGGAGATTTCGGAGCCAACGACAACGCGAATAATTCAGGGTCGAGTAATAAAAATGCAAATCGCCGCGAATCACCGACTCCTAACGCTTCTCCGCCCGCAAAGAAGGCAGAAGAACCACCACCACCGCGGGCCGCTCCCAGCTTAAGACCAACGCCCAAGCCTACGCCGGAGTATTAACGGCGCCGGCGATTAATGTCTCTAACTTATCCGCCTCCTCGATCTCAATCGAGATGTCGACAGAGTAGCAAGGCATTTCAAAATCAAGGGAGCGCAACTTCACTTCATCCTTTGCAGTGGTAAGAAGAAACTGCGCGCCACGCGCGCTTGAATCCTGAACGAGACGATTGATGTCGCTTTGAGTGTAAGTATGGTGGTCGCGGAAAGCTTGGGTGTGGACCAATCGATACCCGCCGCGTGTCAACAGCGAAAAGAATGACTCCGGGTTACCCAGACCGCAAAACACCGCAACGCTTGATTCCCTGATCTCGTCCCCGGCAGTCGAATGCTGGCTGGGTTTTGAGCCAAGCGCGCGCAGTCCATTCAACCTCATCCGCGAACAAAAGATGGGCCTGTCAGTTTGGATGGCAATTTCACGCCGCAACTCTTCAGTGTCATTGGGATCATCGGCCCGCGTCATGACAATACAGTCCGCACGTGCCAGTTCAGCAGGCGACTCGCGCAAAATGCCGGCGGGTAGGAGTTTTCGATTGCCCCATGGATTAGTGGCGTCGATCGTCAGAATATTCAGGTCGCGAGCTACCCGCAAGTGCTGGAAACCATCGTCGAGGACGAACACCTGGCTGTGAAAGTTCTCAAACGCCCAATGGGCCGCCGACACGCGATCGGCGTCGCTGATAACTGCGGCAAGTCCTTTCAATGTCTCTGCCAGCAGCAGAGGTTCATCGCCGGCTTCCACCGCGTCAGAAATGACTTCTTCTCCATCCGAAACGACGACCCGAGTGCCGGGGCTGTGGCGGCCATAACCGCGACTGAGAATGCAGATTCGTCGTCCGGTCCGAGCCAGCTCGCGAGCAATCCATTCGACCAGAGGAGTCTTTCCCGTACCGCCCGTGGTTAGATTGCCGACGCTGATTACCGGAGCCGGCAGTTGATGCACGCGCAATCGGCCGGAATGGTAGAGGGCGCGACGCGCCTTCATCGCGGCGCCATAGAGCTGACCCAGCGGTGTAAGCGCGAATGTTACAGCGCTATTCATAGGATCGGGTGCCAATCATTTGGTTGCCGTAAGAGAGAGCGCGGGGAAGGGAATTGACGCCTTAGCCGGGTTCTGCTTTTCGAGCAGGCCGGCAATTATTTGCAGAGTGCGATCGGTCGCGCCCCGATTTCGATCGCAGACGACAAGAGCTCGTTCGCCAATGTTTTTTCGCAACGAGTTGTCTGACAAGAGCGAATTAAGGGCGTGGGCAAGTTCCGCGCCCGCTGCGGACCCTGAGATCTTCGGTAACTGAATGATCGCGTTCGCTTGCAGCATCGCTTTAGTAATAGCCGCGAAGTTGTGCATGTATGCGCCGGTGATCACACAGACGCCTTGCGCACTGGGCTCCAGAATGTTGTGACCGCCGTGCGGCGCAATACTCCCGCCGACAAAAGCAACATCGGCCAAAGGATAAACGGCGCGCAACTCGCCGATAGTGTCGAGCAAAATCGCTTCGCAATGGCCGTCCTCGGGTTGTGATGGCGCAGACCGGCGCGACCAGCTCAAACCGGAACTCTGCAGCAGCGAAGCCACTTCGCTAAATCGTGCCGGATGCCGGGGAGCGATCAGAAGGCGGGTGGGGAAACTCGCCTGAGAATTCTTGAGTACTTTGAACGCGTCAATGACTACTTGCTCTTCGGGCGCGTGCGTACTGGCGGCGACTATTAAAAATTTGGTTCTATCGAACCCGAAACGCCGGCGCAGATCCTCGGTGGTGTTATCGTCAATCGAACCTTCAGCGCTGTCAAACTTGAGGTTGCCCGGCATCAGCACACGGTCGTGCGGCATCCCCAACTCACGTATTCGCCCGGCGTCCTGCTCAGACTGCATCAGCGCAATTGAGAGATTGTCCAGGACACCTCGAATAAAAGGGCGGATCAACTTGTAACGGCCAAACGAAGTGATCGAGATACGACCATTGATCAAGGCCACCGGAATTGCGCGTCTATGACATTCGCGAAGCAGGTGCGGCCATAACTCGGTTTCCATGATTAGTACGGCGGCAGGTTGCAAGGTGCGCAGCACACGCCGGATGGTCCAGGCCCAGTCGAGCGGAAAGTAGAAGACCGCCGCGGCATCACGGCCAAAGGCATCCGTTGCGATTCGTTGACCAGTCACTGTCGTGGTGGAAACAACCAGGCGGTAGGAAGGAAACTTATCGAGTAACGCGCGAACCAAAGGGCGCGCAGCCTCGGTTTCACCCACGGAAACGCAGTGCAACCAGATCAGTTGCCGGGGGTCCGAAACAATCGTGGGTAAGCGTCCCAGGCGTTGGCTGAGGCCGGTAATGTATTTGCGAGCGCGGAAGGCATCGACTGCAAACCACGGCAGCATTGCGAGAAAGCCAACCGTCAAAAGCAGGCTGTAAAGCAGGTACATAAGTGGCACAGACTTTCATTCCGTGATCGTCTGTTACGGAAACCTGACTCGGAAGATCAGCTTGCGCTGTGATTCCATTTTGATTGAACGGTGTTTAGAGTACCGGCTTCAGTCGGGGTTTTGACCAAGCGAAAGAGAACCCAACTGAGATTGATACTCTAACTCCGTAAAATCAGGATACCACCCGACCTTACTCGGCTGGCGTACACAGACTGAAGTCTGTGCCACTTCACTTCGCGCGCTCGATATAGCGCCCTTCGGTCGGATCGACTCGCAGGCGATCCCCCTCGTTGACGAATGGCGGTACCTGGATGGTCACACCGTTTTCCAGAGTCGCCGGTTTGTTGACGTTGGAAACGGTCGCGCCTTTCATGTTTGGCTCAGTCTGTGTAACCGTGAGCTCCATCGATGGCGGCAATTCGATGCCGATGGGCAATCCCTCGTAGAATTCCACCTGTATCTTGAGTCCGGGGGCCAGCCACTGCGCTGCGTCACCCAGGTCTTCACCGCTCAGGGCGACCTGTTCATACGACTCGGTGTTCATGAAGTGGTGGTGCGAGCCATCCGAATAAAGATATTCCATGTCGTGCTGTTCGAGCGCCGCCTTATCCACCGTATCCGCCGAACGAAAACGATGATCGAAAGATGAGCCGGTGCGAATATTGCGCAGCTTCGTCTGCACCATGGCGCGCAGATTGCCCGGCGTGTGATGTCGAAAGTCCACGACTTTGCAGAGTTGGCCTTCGAACAGAATCACCATGCCCCGTCTGATTTGAGTTGCTGGAATCGCCATTACAGTCTTTAAGTCTTTCTTCTGGTATTTAGACGCTCCGCGATAGATAGGGATCGCGGGACGGTTGCAAACGACGTAGTCTAGCGGTGGGAGTGTAGGATTGTCCAGTAGGTGCCGCTCCTTCAACGTGAGCAGGGGATCGAACGTCGTATGATGAGTCCTAAGTCATTTTATGCGTTGGTGAAGTGCTGTCTGTTGGTGAACGGTATCTACAAATACAAAGCGCCGGATATTGCTGGTTCCAGCATGTCTGTTCATTACCAAGTTCACTGCGCCTGCCGTCAGGCCGCCAGTTCCAGAGTTACTTTGCATCCAACACGAGCCGCCAACGTGATCAGCATCTCGAGGCTGAACTCCTCCCACCTGCCGCTCATCAAATCCGACACTCTAGATCGCGCAATCTTCAATTTCTTTGCCGCTGCCGGCGGGGTCAGGCCACTTGATTGGATATACTCGCGCAAGTCACTCATTTGCTTCGCTCACATCTCAAGAATCAGGGCTTCCGCCGGCTCAAATCCAAGATCAGCGAACACATTTCCGCTCGATTTCGTGATTGTTGAACTCATTACTTATCTCCAAGCTGCCGGTACCGTTGCCTCGCAAGCTCGAGTAAAGTGCAAATCCGGCCTGCCTCCGAGCCTCGGCTGGGAAATTGCGAAGATCATCGAGACTCGAACCAACGAATCGAGGTTTTTCACCTGAGGGATTATACAAGTAAGGAGGCGCGCTTGAAACTAAAACAGAGCGGGCAAGCCCGCTTCGAACGCATCCGATGGATGACACCCGGCGCTGCTTGCCCGCTCTCAGGAGGAGCCCACCTACCTGAATGAATTAACGT
>JAWWPL010000107.1:0-3027 GCA_033850605.1 Blastocatellia bacterium
CAGCAGCGACTCTTAATGGTGTTGATTCGCGCGGGGTGATGAAGATGCGCTCAGCGGCCTGCGCCACTGCCGGCTGGAACGCGGTAGTGAGGTAATTAACATCGAAGAGGAGCGCGCCCGCGTTAAGTTGGCGAGATAAATTCAGATAGCCGAAGGAGCCCTGTTTACCCGCCAGAGGCAAGCGCATGGCCCAGAACAGATCCGATCCGGCAATATCGATATGCTTGAAGTCGCTGCGCTTCCACGACCAGCAGATTCGCCCTTCGTTAATCACAGCAAAACCCTTCGAACTATCTCGCGCCGCCAGGGCCACGGCCGTCTGGTTAACGTCCAAGTCCCCGTTGCAGCTTAGCAGCGCCGTTGCGTAAGCAAAGCTACCCAGCTCGAGCACCTCGAGGATTCCGTCAAACAATTCGTCTGGCGTGGATGCGGACGAAATCGCACGGCAAGCCCTGCGCATTCGCAAGTTGTTTGCCAGGCGCACGCGCCGCTCACCAATATTCCTCTTGACACTGGCTTTGACTTCGTCGACCTCGTGTTAGCGTTGGTTCGCAAGACCAAAAACGACCGTAACGCCCACCACAAACAAAACCACAGCGGTGACGCCGTTACCACTGTTCACAAACAGCATCGCCAGTAAGCCGAAGACTGCGCTCACGCCATACAACACCAGGACAACACGACGCTGCGACCAGCCTCGCTCAAGCAGCATGTGATGGATGTGCTCTCGGTCGCCCTGGAAGATGGGTTTGCCGCTCAGGAACCGCCGCGCGATTGACACACCGGTATCGACGACGGGCAGCCCAAAAGCGAGAATCGGAATGGCCACGGCCACGGCCGTCGAAGACTTCTGCGATCCTTGAAGCGACAGCGCGGCCAATGAGAAGCCTACGAACAGCGAACCGGAGTCTCCGAGAAAGATTGAGGCCGGATTAAAGTTATAGCGCAGAAAACCAGCGAGCGCGCCCGTGAGCGCCAGGGCGATTACGGCAACTGCTGGCCTGCCTTGAATTAGGGCAACGCCGAGCAGAACGAGGGACGAGAACAGCGCTGAGCCGCTCGCCAAACCGTCAACGCCGTCTATCAGGTTAAAGGCGTTGGCGATGCCCACGACCCAAATCACTGTCAAAACAAATCCGACAATAGGATGAAGAGTAACGCCGCCCACAAAAGGAATTGACAGAGTTACAATGCGGCCGCCCAGTAGATAGAACAGCGCTGCCACGCCAGCTAACCCAGCGAACTTCACTCGGGCATTGGTGCCGCGAAGGTCGTCATAGACTCCGAGCACCAGCACCAGGAATCCGCAAACAAGGAAAACAATGATTCCGCGCCGTTCCGGTCGCAGGGCCGTCTGCGTCAACAAATTGTGAAGCGGCAGCAGGACCGAGAGGGCGATTAGCAGAGACAAAAATATCGCCACGCCGCCCAACCGAGGCACAGCTCTAAGATGAACACGCCGATGATCCAGCGGCTCATCCACCAGGTGGTAACGCTCGCAGAAACGTCGCAAGAGCGGCGTTAACGACAGCGACGCCGTCGCAGAAATCAGGAAGAGGGCGAAATAGGTTTTCATTGGGAGTCAGCGACAAAGGCTTCAGTCTGTGGTTCCGAGATAGGCTCGGAGACTGACGTCTTTGCCACACCTTTCATTTCCGTATGCGGCAGTTCAATCTGAGATATGAACCGCGTCAACAGTGTGCGGCTGGAAAACTCATGAGCCAGAGCCGGCGGAGGCGCGGCCACACTACCGGCACGAAACCTGTCCGCGATGTCGAGAATAGATCGAGCTGCAATATCTACTTGCCCGTGCCGTGCTGAAAAGACTCTGTCCTCTGGAAGCCGGGCAATAATCTCGCCAACGTGGCTTTCAGTCGGACCGATATACAGGAAAGGCGATCCGATAGCAAGGATGTTGTATATCTTGCACGGGTGAATGATGCCCTGATAGCCCTCGCCCATAACAACCACGTGCAGATCGGCAGCCGAAAGCACGCCCGCTAACTCGCTCTGTGGCTGATATGGTAACCCCCGAATATTTCTAAGCTTATTCGCACGAGCAAATTCTTCTACCTTGGCGAATTCACTGCCGCCGCCGACGAAACAAAACACGATATCGTCTCGCGAACTCAGTTCCTTGGCGGCCTCGAGGAGCGTGTCCAACGGATGACAGGGGCTATGGTTCCCGGCATATATGACGACGAACTTTTCCGAGAGATCGTGACGCCGGCGAAACGCTTCCCTGCCCTCTGGATCAAAGCGAACTGAATCGTCGCGTGACCATGGCGGGATGATTTCGACTTTGCTCTCGTGAATACCCTTATCAACAATACGCTGCTTCGCGAATCGATCGAGCGCAACGATCTTTTGCGCGTGCCGCATGCTGCTTTTCAAAAGCGCGGTGAGTATTTTCGCGGGAATTGAGTCAGACTTGAGCCAACCTGCGGCGATTGCTTCGTCAGGGTTTAGATCCATTACCCAAAAGATCAATCGACCTCCCTTGAGCCGGGTAAACAATGCCGCCAGCCATGAAATCAGCGGCGGCGAGGTCAAAGCCACCACTGCATCCTGGCGACGCATAATAGCCAGACGACACACGCACGCCGCGGAAAAGCTGGCGAAGTTCAGCACTCTGCGCCACCGACTGGTCTTGCCCAAGCCAATCGACGGCAAGCGGATGATCTCGATTCCCTTCCAACTCTCGCGGGCCGGAAAGCGAACCTTAGCATCATCATAGCCGCGCCGGCTGGCTATCACAGTCACTGAGTGACCGCGCTCCGCCAGGCTGCAGGCGACGCCGGTTAATTGCTGGGACGTCGCCGCCACGTCCGGCCAAAAGCATTGATTAAGCAAAAGGACTTTCACGGAATTTGTTGCGCGAGCTGTTTGCGTTAGCGGATCGCTGAAGAACTCACCACAAAGTCACAAAGACACGAAGGATGGTTCATCACGAATCCCAGCTAACCGCCCTTCGGAGTCTTGGTGTCTTAGTGGTGATCGCCTTCCGCCCGCTAAAGCCTCGATCTG
>JAWWPL010000111.1:0-10684 GCA_033850605.1 Blastocatellia bacterium
CGCGGATCTGGTCAACGGATCACTCGAGATCGAAGGAGCTGAAGGCGATGTCAAAGCCGCATGTGTCAACGGCAACGTGAAGGCCCGTGGTTTGACGGGCGAGGTGAAACTCTCAACCGTCAACGGCGGAGTAGAGGCGACGATCGCGCGGCTCGAAGAGTCGAAATCAACCTCTCTTAATTCGGTGAACGGCAGTATCGTTCTGACGATCCCGGCGGATTCAAGTGCGCAGGTAAAGGCCAGTACGATTCATGGCTCGATCACGAACGACTTTGGCCTGCAGGTTAATGACGGCGAATACGTCGGTCATGATTTGAGCGGTCAGATTGGTAACGGCGGGCCGCGCATTCGTTTAAGTAACGTTAATGGCTCAATCGCAATCAAGCGCGGATGAAGACTGACACTGTGAGAGCCCGGTCAAACACGAATGGATTGCGACGGAAACCGCGAGGTGAAACATGAACAACACGATGAGCTGGCAAACGGAGCCGGCGCCACATTTTGTCCCAGGCGCGACTGCTTCATTCGAATCGGCGCTGGACGCTGAACGGCTGAATGCGCTGAGAGATTTAGTGCGGCTGCTCCTGGCTGAGTTGGAGTCATTGCAAAGTGCTCAACCGGCTCAAGCTGACCATAGCGCCGGCCTTCAGGACCAGGTGCAGCGGTTTGAGAGCGGCCTTATTCGCCAGGCTTTGCACCGAACGCGTGGCAATCAGGCTCAGGCCGCGCGGCTTCTGGGTGTGAAGCATACGACGCTGAACGCGAAGATCCATCGTTATAGGATTTCTCAGAATGATCAGATTGATTAATCTGAAAAGGTAGTCCGCGAGCATGTGATTGCTGCATAAACGCTTCAACCCGGAAGTGTCCCCGATCTAATCAGGTGGAAAGTTTGTAATGGATTAGTTTGCTGATTACGGGCGCAAACTAAGCTTGAATCCAAACTGCGGAAACCAAGCGCCCACTGCCCAGTTATAACTCCCCAAAAGCAAACGATAGAGAGTTCTGTGAGCGCAGCCCCTTTCCATCAGGAAAAATATGTTTCTCATACTGGCTGTCGTTACTCTCAGCACGCTTGCGACTGTTGCTCAATCAAGCCTAACTGCGACTGCGTCACCTTTCCAGCTCCGCGAAAACTGATATCCCGCCAACTAGCCTGCGCCGCAATGGCCGCACGTTCTTCATCAAGATGTCTTATCTTTTCCGCAAGAGTTTTGGATGAGGCGCACATCTAGCTTCGTTTAAGGGTTCGGTGCTTCTTAGTTTTGCGTTTGCTGATGCGGTTTGCCCTCTGCTTCGTAACCACGGGGGCATTGTTTTCCGATTGACTAATGCCTGGGCCGCCCAACCCGGCGCTTCGATAACTGATCGCATCTGCACTGGCAATCGCTGACTCCAAACGCGCGCGACTGGCCGCCAGCGTTTCCAGCTGCGACTCTACGCCCTTCTTTTCAGTCTCTAGTTGACGACGGCGTTGTTCGCGCAAGTCTTCCGGGTGGGTGCTCCCAATGCCGGCCAGAGCGCGCTCGATGTTTTCCGGCTTGAGGTCGTCGTCGAGTTGTTGCCGGCGAAGTTCCAGTTCAGCTTGCCGGGCCTCCGTCTCGGCCAATTGCGCGCGAAGATTTGCTGCACGCTGCGGCGCGCTCTGCTGTGCAAAGACTGGCGCCGTAAGCAGCCCACCTACGACCAGAGGCAAACAAATAATAATTCCAACTAACCGTCGCATCAGTTTCCACCTCCTTTGGAAGGTCTCGATGAGATGAATCGTTCTGCCATTCGCCATCATGATCGGAGAGACAGGTTATTGCTGATAGCAAGCTGTGAACCGTCCATTTCCGAAGTCGTCGAAAACAGATTAAATGAAACGGCACCTTAATTGCCCGAGAGGTTTGGCAAACGCGCAGACCTTCGCCGCATAGGCAATGACTTGAACCGTAACCGGACGTTCGTAGCCGATGTGTGTATGCGCGGGTGACAGTGGCGGAAGCCACAAGTAAGGCCTGATCGACGCAATATCAGACTGATCTTTCAAAGAGGAAAGTGTCGCGCGACTCACGCGGCATTCCAGGAACCCGACAGGAAGAGGTAAGCAATGAAAAAGAGGTTGGGGATTTTGATTAGCACATTAGTGATCTCTGTAGTAGTCGGAGTGTTCGCGATACCTGCGGGGACGACACAAGACCTATCGCGAAATCGCTCTGACAGATCATTCCAGACACCGACGCCCATGCCTACGCCGTCGCCGAACCCGTCACCAGCTACGAGTCCCTCGGCGACTCCTACGCCTGTGCCCGAACCAGAGCCTGCACCCAGCGGGACGCCAACTCCGACAGCTCCGGTAACTCACAAGCTCGAATAGCATCGGGCTGGGAAAATTCAAGGCTAAACACAAAGGGCATCCAAAGCGGATGCCCTCAGCAATTCGTAAGATTTGGTGGAGCCGAGGGGGATCGAACCCCTGACCTCATGAATGCCATTCATGCGCTCTCCCAGCTGAGCTACGGCCCCATTTTCCGACTCGGCCCACCGGGCCGATGTGAGTGCGTGTCATGATAGAGGAGAATGTGTTCTGATTCAAAGTGCCGACGAAACCGGTAGTGACTCAGTTGAGAGTTCAAGCTTTAGCTTGCGACTGTAATCATCAACCTAAGGTTGAACTCTGAACTCAAACCGACCTACCACAAGAAAACCCGCCTAATCTGGAAATTTCTCTGCTGTGAACTTAATGCTGAGCCATTTGGAACAAGTTGGTCGCTATTGTTTCCGCGGCCAGTTTATTTCCCGCGATGTTCCAGTGTGAATCGTTTGGCTTGTAAAGGACCGTGGAGGACGCGGCCACACTAAAGGCATCATAGAGATCGAGAACTTCGATGTTTTGTTGTTTGAGGCCGGCGGCCAATAGCCGGTTAGGCGCCGTGAAATCAAAATCCGCGGGAGACGCTTGCTGCATTTGCACAACCTTCGCCTGCAATTGGCGGTCAACCTGCTCCGCGTCAGGGAGCAATAAGACGGCCAACTTGATATGACGTTCATCACATATTTTCTTCATCTCGATTAGATAACGCAGAGCCTCCGGCAAATTGTTTGCAAACACCGGGTCCTGTTTCCTAAAAATATAACTTCGATCTACCTCCATCGCGAGGAAGACTTCATTACTTACCCAGGGGGCATTATCGACGTACGCGCCGCCACGGATGAGTTGACCTTGTAGTTCATGACTGGCGACATACAGGTAGTATAAGAATGAGGCGACGTAGGAATGCTGATAGATATTACGGCGCGATCTGTCTACTGAAAAATCATTGCCATTGAAGAACGACACTAGAACCAGGTCGGGTTTTAGGTCCAGACCTTCGTTGACCAGGATGGCGACGTAATCTCTGGGACCAATGTTGGGGATTCCCATGTTTATGATTTCAGTTTTTTCCCTTCCGTTATTGAGCCCTTTTTCCAGCAGGGTGAGGTAGTTGTTTTGGTAAGGGACAATGCCAAAGGCAAACGAGTCCCCCAGCCCCAGTATGCGATACGTGCCTTCGCTCTTTTGAGTACTGAACTCCACGTCTTTAAAGCCTTTCGAGTTTAGCTGGAAGTCATAATCGGGGGCATGCGGCTTACCGCGAAAGCGGTTGTACGAGCTGTCATAAAAAATAAATGAGGGATGGAAGTAGTGGTAGCAGCGAAAAACTATTTCCGTCAGCACGAGCGTAATCAACAGCATGACGAAGGCCTGTCGCAGAACTTTTAAGACTGGCTTTAGTTTGTTCATTAGGTAAGAGGTCAGTACCGAGAGCGGTAGCGACCGGGTCTAGTCCTCGCGATCTGACCCGGCGGCGTCTCGAGACCCGGTCGCTACCGCTCTCGGTACTGACCTCACTGCGCCAACATGTGGATCAAGCGCCCCATTGCCAAACTACTCGGTAGACATTTGCCAGTTCGTCGAGTTGGCGCTTTAGCGTATTCCACTCTCGCTGTGCTTCCCGGTCACGCTGCAGGCGATTGCGGCGCATGAACTGATCTATTTGCGCAGCGCGATTCAGCACCGTCTGCACGTCGCTGGCGGTGGACTTGTGACTGTCAAAATGTTCGTGCAGGCGTTTGGTCTCCTGATAGAAGTCTTTGACAAAGGAATTGATGTCGTCCTCTCGTCGCGTGCCGTCCAAACGGCTCCGGTCCAAAGCCGTATCGAGGCTCTTGCGGAACACATCGGACTGAGACTCGATGCGGTGTATCAGTTCTTCCACCTGTTGGTCGCTGACGCGATAGGGCAACTCGACAAACGGAGGCGTACGAAATTCGGCACCCCATTGCCAGGGGATGTTGTAAGCATTAGCCAGCAATTCCAGATCAGCGCGCAGCGTGGCCCAATCACTCTGCACACGCGCATCGAGCGGGTGCAGCGCCATAAAGTTCCAGATTCGCGAAGCGCGTTGCATCACAGAGTCAACGTCTGCGACAGTCGACTTGTGATGATCAAAGTGATCATCGAGCCGCTTCGTTTCTTCCTCGAACGCTTTGACATAGTCATTGATGTTTTCTTCCCGCTGCGTCCGATCCAGCCGGCTGTTGTTGAGCGCCTTCTTGAGACTATCCCTAAAGGTATTCGTTTTGCTCTTAATCCGATCGAGCAACCGCGCGACTTCGCGATCGCTGATGCGATAAGGCTGGCCCACAACCTGGGCACAAGTACTCGCGCTGAGAGTTATCAGCATGACGAAACTACAAGCAAGTAAGATTAGTTTGATTCGCATGGCTGGATATTTTAGCACCAGCGGTGGAGCGGGGCATTAAGCCCGACCGTGAGGGAGGGCTCGCTATTGAGCATCTAGATGACGATGGCATTCAATGCGAGCCCTCTCTGACGGTCGGGCTACTGCCCCGCCTTCGCACTAAGCCATCTGTCCATTGCCGTGCTCTCTTGTGCACAAATCGCGCGCAGCTTCGGGCCACGCCGGAAACTGAAACGTGAATCCGGATTGCAGCATCTGATCGCGGTGATGGCCCAAGTCCTCGACCAGGATACGACGAAAGCACTCACACTGACTGCGCAGTGGCAATCCTACCTGGAAAGCCGCCGCCAGATGGAACACACCCGCAAGGACGTCGAGAAACTCGTCGAGCGGATGAAAAAATCCGACGACGTCTAGCTCTCAACTTCGACGATCAACTGAACATTCGAACGAATGCTTAAGAGGCCCGCCGCGATCGGAGTACGCGCTTTCTCAACCGTTGAATCGGCTTTGAAGGATTCGGTAGTCTCAGGCACTCCGCCCACAGTCGAGCTTTCATTTTCCTCTACGACTCGCAGCACGCGGCCACCCAGAGCTTCCGCAATCGATCGAGCTTTGTTCAAGGCCTGCTGAGTAGCGTCGGCCAGGGCTTGTCCGCGGGCGGGGCTGGTCTGCCGCAAGACAAATGAGATTCCGTCGATACTATTAGCCCCGGCACGCGAAGCCGCGTCGATGACGGCACCGACATTCTTCAAGTCGCTCATCGTCACGATTACGGTGTTGTGCGCGTCATACCCGACAATCTTCGGCAGGCTATTGTCCCGCGGATCGTACTGCGGTTGCAGTGTGTAATCGCTCGTCTTGATTTCCACGTTCGAGCCGGCAACGGCTTTTACTGAGTTTGAGACGGCCTCGCTCTTGCGCGCGTTCTCCTGTTGGGCCGTGAATGCCTGTGGGCTTTGGGTCACTACCGACAGGCTGACCACTGCGGTATCGGGCTCAACCCTGCTTATCGCTTCACCCGCGACTGTCACCTTCGTGGTGCGATTGGATTTCCGGGCACACCCGGCCATAAGAAACAGGATACACAGCACTATCAGAAAAATGGAGCTAGTCCTCCAGCGAGATGGATGATGCATTTGCGAACCTCCCTAATTTCAAATCAATTGGCTGACTTAGACTTCCGCGGTTTTCATTGGTTCGGCATGAACCGAAAGACGCGGAACGAATAGCTGATCACGAGTTCTGCTCTTCATTAAGAACGTGCTGACGGCCGACGCTTGCGATTTTCGGTATCAAAAGCCTGGGCTCGGGTTCTCAACGGCAACGGGGGCCGCAAATCAGCAGTAGGTTGGGTTGCACGGGCAACAGACTCCCTGGATACATCCAGTTTGTCCAGCTCTCTTAAGACGGCTTACCCGAAGGGTTAGTAGCCCGGCGCTTTTTAGCGCTGGGAGAGGCGCGCGGATTAATTCCCAGCGCGCTTCAGCGTGCTTTTGAAGTCGCTGACAACGGCTGAAGCCATCAACCCAAAGCCCGTTGAAACGGGCTCTGGAACGAACTCCTGCGCGCCCCGGGCGCAAAACGCCCGGTCTAATAACCTTGCGGGTAAGCCGCGTGAACGCGGCTCAAGGATCGGCCCTCCCGTCCGACCCGGAGAACCCCGGGGCACTTAAAAAATGGACCTCACTGTCCGGACTGGGCTTTCTGATCTTCTCGTGATAAGCTAATCCGCGTATGAAGCGATTGACGCAGGAAGAGTTTCTGGGTCTGATTCGTGATGATGCGGACGCTGAGGGTTCGCAAAAAGCCCTGGCGGCTAAACTGGAGGTTTCCGAGGCATATCTAAGCGATGTGCTCCGGGGACGTCGAGCGGCGGGCAACAAGATTCTATCCCGCTACAATCTGCGCGCTGAGACAAGTTATGTGCCTACGGAGGAGGCCGAGAAGAAAGAGAAATGAAAGACGCAACGCATATCGCAGTATTACTGGATCGTTCAGGCTCAATGGAGGCCGTGAAGGATGAGACGATCAGTGGGTTCAACTACTTTTTGAAGGAGCAAAAGAGCGTGGGTGACAACGCTTCGCTCACCCTTGTGCAGTTCGATAGTGAGAGCACGGACGTGGTTCATGAAGCCAGGCCGGTCCGAGACGTGCCGAATTTGAACGGGGATACGTATCAACCCCGCGGCAGCACTCCGTTACTTGACGCGCTCGGTCTAACTATTAACAGTACAGGCCGAACACTGGCGGCCATTCCGGAAGCGAACAGACCAGATAAGATTGTGTTCGTCGTGATCACGGACGGCCAGGAAAACGCCAGCCATAAGTTCACAAAGTCCCAGGTGAAGGAAATGATCAATCACCAAATGGAGAAGTATGACTGGCAATTCATCTACCTGGGCGCGAACCAGGATGCCTTTGCGGAAGCCGGCGCGGTAGGAATCGCAATGGCAAACGCGGCTAACTTCGATGCTGATCGAATGCCCATGGCTTACGCAGCCACGTCGGTTAACATCGCCAATTACCGCAGAACAGCACAGACGGCGAGCCTCAAATATTCTGATGAACAACGCGCCGAGATGGTGAATGCTGAAAAGGACGAGGACAACAAAGAAGCTTAACGACCTTGTCAAACAAACAAATCGCGGCCTCGCCGGAAACGGTGGGGCCGTTCTTTTTTGTAAGCACCTAAAAATCCAATTCGAACTTGCCGCGAACAGACGGTCCCAGGCTATTGAAGAATTTGCCGGCCTGCAGGCTGCCGGCATGGTTTTGAACATCGCGCGGATTGAAGTGGTTCGTGATATTGAAAACTATGACGCCGGCCCGCGCCTTTTTATCCAGAAACGGAATATTGAAACCTTTCAGGATGGTAGCATCGAGTGAAAGGAAGGTAGGAAAGCGTGCCCGGTTCCGCTGGCCGATAAAATCCAGCCGATCGTTGACGAAAGAGAACGGAAACCCCGAGCGAATTTCGACTGCCGGCATGACTGTTATCTCAAGCGGCGCTTTTATTTCTCCATAAGCCAGGAATCGATGCGGTGCATCAAACGGCAGCGGGCCGTACTGATTTGGCCGCACCACATAAGCAGGAAAATCACTGAGGAAATTATCGGCGGTGTTCAGGCTGCCACGTGCTCGGGACCAAACGTAGGACGCATTCCAGTTCTGAAAGCGCCGGCTGTTATAGATGGCGATCGCCTGGAATTCGTCATATCTGGACACGCCACCGGTCTTTAGAACCAGTAATCCCTGGCTGATGCCGATCGCTTTGGGAACAATGATTGGTTCATTCCTCGTAGAGCGCCGCAAGTACCCTATTCGCAAGGTCAAGTGCTTAGCCAGGCTGCGATCAACCTGGACGCTCCAACGCCTGCCCAAAGCGTCACGCAAGGGCCCCTTGATAACGTTCATGAACTCGCGCGGTCCATCAATAATAGTGGAGCCGTCGTCTGCATAGGTCGTGACAATACGTTCAGGAAAGTGTGTATGCGTAGAGCTTGCCAGTCCGGCCGGGTTGAGCAGTTCGTCGTCTTCGCTCAATTTCTCAAGTTCGAAGTACCTCGATGACAATGGACTGCGATCATAGAAGAGTCCGATCCCGCCGCGCACAACTGTACGGTCGTCTTTGAAAGGCAGATAGAGAATTGAAAGCCGGGGGGAGAGGTCGTTGTGATTGGAAATACTGTTACGATCGAATCGCACCCCGGCGTCTATGGTCACACTTCTGTTGATAGCCCAACGGTCCTGAGCAAAAGCGCTCAACTCGGTCAAAGGTCGATCGATTAAGGTTGGTCTGGCAAAGTCGATACGCTGGCTAATCGTCTGATCACCACGGCGGATGACGATGGGTCGGAAGTTGAAACTGGCTGACAACTTCGTATAGTCAACTTCACCACCAAGTTTAAGTGAGTGCTGTCCCGCAAGCGTGAGAGTGCGCGCGAAATACTGCTCCTGCCACTGAAAACGGTGCGCCGAACGCCGTGTATCGGCAAAATAGCTTCCGGCATTTCCCTCCGGCAGAATAGTCAGCGGCTTGCCCCCTTGCCCGAACACATCAAACTTAAAAGTCTTGTACGCGATTAATGAGGATAGGAATGACTGGTTCTTGAAAATAGCCTGCTCAGACACCAAAAAGAGTTTGCCGTCCTGCTTTGTGTTAGGTGTAGTCTCCTGGGGATTAAAGGTATTCAATCCAAGGTAACGTTTTTTTTCGGGAAAGAGCGCACCGACGACTTTCAGGCGATTCCTGCTGTTCAATGTCAGATCGAACTGGGTAAAAGAATTGAAGGCCTCAGAGGTTGAGTTGTCGTGTGGCGCGGAGAGGCTGGGCACGTAGATCCGCGAAAACCGATACTCGAATGATTGCAGGAAGTAGAGGCGCTTGCGGATTACCGGGCCTTGAAACGTCAGGCGTGGGCGGAAAGAATCGACTTTGCCGCCGATGATGTTATGGAAGGTGGGGAAGACTCGGGTAGCGCCGAACTTGAACTTCTCGCCTCCGGTCTTGGTTTCCAGATTGCTCGAGCCGCCTATTGCCTTCCCAAACTCTGCCGAATACGGGTTTTCTTCAACGTGCACAGCGGCCGAGGCTTCCAGCGGAATATCAAAAGCCAGATTTCCGTTGACAGGATCGGTGATGTCCGCGCCGTTCAGCGTATAGGCGCTTTGACCCGCGCGAGTTCCCTTGATGTGGTTGGCCCCATCCATTCCGCGCAAGACGCCAGGCGTGAGTGGCAGTGCACTCTGGTAATTGTCAGAGCGCAGCGGAAGCTCTTCCAGCTTCTCGGCACGTACGGTATTAGAAGTCGACGTTTCTCCCGTGCTGAGCAGGCCTTCTTCGTCCCGCACTGTGACTGACTCAGTGACGTTGGCGGTGAGGACAATTTCCACAAATAACGTGGCGCCTCCAGTCAGGCGAATCTCGCTCGTTACCCGTGGCAGAGCAGTGGCTTCGGCTGTGGCTGTATAAACCGCCGCCGGTAAGTCCCGGAAAATAAAGTTCCCGGTTTCATCGGTTACCGTCTTGAAAGCCGAGCCTGGCAAATCACGATTAACCAGCGTCAGCTGAGCGCCGGGCAGCAACTCAGGCCGAGCGGAGGGATCACCTGCGGTGGCGCTCACCGTGCCCTTAATCGTACCGGTAACGCCCTGCGCATAAATGGAACGCGAAGCGGTCAAAGCTTGAAATGAGAACGCCAGCAAAAAGAACAGGACAAAGTTCAGCTTGCCCTGGTGTTTATTCACGAGGGCTTTTGGCTTACGGCGGGCAAAGAATACTTCGGCCATTTGAACCTCTGGACAGCACTGATTTCCTGGTGGAGGGATTTCGGAATCAGGCCGCACCGCAATATGAAAATTTATCTGGGCCTGTGAGGTAACCACACGAGGACGCATTTCGTCCGTGCGATAGCACACATAGTCGGGAGATTGTTAATTACTTTCGGGGCTCTAGTGTAGTGTCCCAAAAATAGCTATACAACAGGCAAGCAACGTCCACAGTTCTGTGGATGAAAGAAGCCAGGTTTGCTTTTCGTGGTTTTTCGTGTGATTTCGTGGCTCGCCAGATGTGAGCAAAGATTCGATCCACGAAATCACACGAAGCCGCACGAAAGGAACTTCTGTAAAGTCAATTGAGAGACACTACTCTAACGCACCATCATAATTACCTTGCGCTCTCGGCCGCCGTCGAATTCACAGAGAAAGATCCCCTGCCAACGTCCCAGCAACAACTCTCCGTCCGTGAACGGAATGCTGACGCTGGATCCGACGAGGCTGGCTTTGATATGCGCGTCGGAATTCTCTTCGCCATGACGAAAGCCCAGGCCGTGTTGTGGAATCAAAGTCCGGAGCAGGTGCAGCATGTCGCGCGGCACATCCGGATCGGCATTCTCGTTTACTGTTAAGCCTGCCGTGGTGTGCTGCACGTAAAGCACGACAATGCCTTCGCGCGC
>JAWWPL010000121.1:0-16270 GCA_033850605.1 Blastocatellia bacterium
AGGACAAAGATCAATCTCGTAATCTTCCGTTGCTGGTCGGGGTGGCCTACTGGTTTCTCGCCCATGGCGAGACGACGCGCGGTCTTGAGTTGGCTAATAAGGCAGCTGACCTCGAGCCGAGATATTACTGGGCGCAGATTGCCCTGGCGCGCGCGCTGATCGCCGACGGAAAGCCACAGAGGGCCGAGCGGTCTCTCCGCTTTGTGAGGCAACTCAGCCGCTTCCCGACGATTGACTACGAGATGGCCAACATACTTGCGGCCATGGGATTGTTTGACGATGCGGCGGCTGAACTTGTTCACTCCTTTACTATAAAAGGCGGAGAAATCGAAGCGATGCTCGCCGGGCGTCAGGCTGCCCACGCCAGCAGTTTCACCGAACTGCTCGGCCCTGAACGTCGAGCGGTGATCTTTCAATCACGGCCGGCAGACACGGATGCGAATGCAAAGATGCTCAAGGCGTTGCTCGCGCTTAACACCGCCTTGAATCAGCCGGAACGCAGCATGCCGAACGAAGACGAGTTAGCTGCCATCGCCAGGGACTTTACCGCGGGTGACGATGCCATGCGCACTTACCGTCAAATTTATGTCGCCCAAAAATTCCTGAGCAAGGGCGTAGCGCTGGCGACCGTGATCAATTTAATGGATCAGGCGACCAGCGGCGTTGAAGCCGCGTTGAGCGCGCCGACGGCGACGCTGGCCGTGCAGCCCGATGAATACAGTGACGTGCGCGCGCGGGCGCTGGTCCAGGGTGGAACGCCGCAGATCCCTGAGGCGCCGCGCGCCGCTTTGTCCGGGCTGTTGCGTGGACGCATTGAAGATATCGCCGGCGTAGCGCTTTTCAAACTGGATAAAGCCGGTGACGCCGTGGCTCGCCTGCGTCGTGCGGTCAACGCCGCGCCCGAAGGAACGCCTCTGTGGCGGTCGGCGCTCTGGCATCTGGGTAGCGCGCTCGAGGTGACAGGCAAGAACGATCAGGCGCTGCTCTATTACATCAAGAGTTACGTTGCCGGCGCTCCCGATCCGGCGCGGCGATCGGTTATAGAATCTGTTTACAAGAAAGTTAATGGGACGTTGGACGGACTGGATGACAAGATCGGGCCGGCCTTCGCGACCGCGACCTCGAGTCCCAGCCCAACACCCTCACCCGAGTAATTGGAGCGCGGACATCCTGTCCGCCAGCGAGCACAGCTCGCTCAAACCTTCCGGCAGGCATCGCTCAGGTAGTTTTCGCGCTCAGGCGGACAGGATGTCCGCGCTCCATCAGAGAAAAAGAAAACACCCGCGAGCTTGCGGGTGTTTTCAGGTAAACCGGGTTCTTCTCGCAGACGAGCTACTGTCCCGTAGTTGAAGCCGTACGCATTGGCTTGCCGTCGCCATCGTATTCAATAACGGTTCCGAATTTAGCCAACACCGAGCGCGTCTTGGTGGCGTCGCCGACGGCTACGATTTGCAGGTGGCCCAGGTCGATGTATTTCTGCGCCACGCGCTGAACGTCTTCGGCAGTGATTGATTCGACCTTCTGTGGGTAGGTGTCCCAGTAGTTGGCCGGCATGCCATAGAGTTTTTGCGTGATGATGTTCTGCAGTAGTTGTCCCGGATTCTCCAGCGAGAGCGCAAAGCCCCCTACGATCGAGCGCTTGGCGTTTTCCAACTCGTTGGCGGAAACCTTTTCGTTGCGGATGCGATTGAATTCACTCATGAACTCGCGCAACGCACCCTCAGTTGCATCCGTGCGGACCGGCGCGTTGGCCACGAACGTGCCGCGGTACTTCGAGCTGCTAAAGCCGCTACTGACCGAATACGCATAGCTCTTGTCCTCACGAATGTTCAGGAACAGACGCGAAGACCCGCCGCCGCCCAGAATCCGATTCATCACCGCCATGGCAGCGTAATCCGGATCGGTGCGCTCGATTCCCAATGCGCCAATCTGGAAAACTGTCTGGACTGAACCTGGTCGATTGATTAGATAGATCTTCGCTTCGGACTGAGCCGGCACCGCTGGAATAACGGTCGCGGGCGCTGCGCCCTGCTTCCAATCACCGAATGCTGATTCAAGTTTTGGCAGAATCTCTTTAAGCTTCACGTCGCCGACAATCGCCAGCATCGCGTTGTTAGGTACGTAATTCTGATCGTGAAAGCGCATCAGGTCGGCCGTTGTGATTTTCTTGATGCCTTCGGCGGGCGGCAAGACAAGTGACGCGGGATGAGTTCCGTAGATCGCCTGGTTCAGGCGTTCCTGCGCCAGAAATGCAGCCTGCCCGCGAATCTGTCCCTGCGCGGAGACCGTGCGGGATTTGTACCGCTCGACTTCATCAGGCAGGAATTTCGGGGTGCGGACAACTTCCGTGAACAAATCGAGGACTTGTCCGAAATTCTCCACCAGTCCCGCCGCGGTAATATTGGTAGTAAACCCGGCCAGGCCGGAGTTGGCACCGATGGTCGCGCCGATCGTATCGAGTTGTTCGGCCAACTCGCGGCTGGTGTGTTTCGCTGTGCCTTCACGCAGAAGCGAGGCGGTAGCTCCAGCCAGTCCATGCATGTTCGCCGGATCCGAGAGCCCGCCGCTCATCACGACCATTTCCATCGAGAACGTCGGTACTCGGTGATTTTCCAGTACGACCACGCGCAAACCGTTCTTCAGCGTAGCCTCTTGGGCCTTTGGCAGCTTGACCCTGAGGATCTGTTTGCTGACTGGAGCACGTCCCTTGAGCACGGCGCCCTTCATGGTTCCGGTTTGCGGAGCCAGCGTGCCCTGCGCGCAGACCGTCGTGGCAAAAGAAGCGATGGCTATCACCGCTGTAAGAAATTTCATCTTGTTGGTTGCAGTGTTTTTCATTGATCCATCCTCCTCTTACTGCTGCATTGCGCCGGACTGCATTCCGCCTCGGCCGCTGCCCTTCGGCACTGTGATCACCACGGTCCGATTCGTTTGCACCAGATACTTGTTGGCGACCCGCTGCACGTCTTCTTTAGTGACGGCCGAAACTTTGTCGACCCGGGTGTTGATGAGATTGGGATCGCCGTAGTAGACGGCATACTGTCCAATCGAATTGGCTCTGGCCAGAGAGCTTTGCAGTCCGTTAATAAAGTTTCGCCGGGCGCCGTTCCTGGCTTTCTGCAACTCCCAATCCGCGATCGGTTCTTTCTGTAATCGGGCAATCTCTTCGTACACCGCGGCCTCAACATCCTCGCTCTTCACGTTGGGCCGCAAAGTAGCGGTGACATAGAAGCCACCTACGCCGCGAGTCTCCTGGGCGTTGCTGCTAATGTTGTTGACCATTTCTTTTTCGCGCAGCAATTTCTGACTCAGGCGCGAACTTGACCCGCCTCCGCCGCCGCCAAAGCCGCCTCCGCCTCCTCCGCCCAACACATTGGCCAGGACCTGCAACGCGTAGAAGTCGGCGGTGTTTCCGGGCAAAGTTTTGTAAGCGATCGAGACACGCATCGCGCGCGCCAGCATGTCGTCAACCGACGTGCGCCGTTCAGCTTTTTGTTCCGGCTCAGTCATGTCAGGAGGAGTAGGATCAGCCTGACGCGGAATATTCTCGAAGTATTTTTTGATAGTAGCCAGGGCTTCAGCCGATTTGAAATCGCCAACCACGGTGAGCACTGCGTTGTTCGGCGCGTAATACGTCTTAAAGAACGACTGCACGTCCGCGACCGAGGCTGCGTTCAAGTCGGCCATCGATCCGATCGTATCGTGCTTATAAGCGAAGTTGTCGTACATCAACTCCTGCTGAATTTCGCCGCTCTTACCGTAGGGCGCGTTGTCCAGACCAATGCGGCGCTCTTCCTGCACCACGTTGCGCTGGTTGTCCAGGTTCTCCTGATTCACCGCGAGGCTGCGCATGCGATCTGATTCCAGGTAAAGCGCCAACTCGAGTTGATTTGACGGCAAGGCTTCGAAATAGTTGGTGCGGTCTTCGTTGGTCGTGCCGTTCATAGTGCCGCCGTTGTTTTGGATGAGCATGAAATGCTCTGACTTGCCCACGTTCTCGGAACCTTGAAACATCATGTGCTCGAACAGATGAGCAAATCCGGTGCGCCCCTGGCGTTCGTTGCGCGAGCCGACGTTGTAAGTAACATTGACGGCAATAACCGGCGTGTTGTGATCCTCGACCGTAATCACGCGCAGGCCGTTTGCCAGGCGCGTCTCTTTCAAATCAACGTGAATGCTGCGGCCGGTCTGGGCGAGCACGCTGCCGGCCAACGCGAACAGAACCGTCGCGCTGAGAAAAGTTTTATGCAGTCTCATACGAAAACTCCTGGTTAGAATCAAGCAGCAGAACTGCGGATTGTTGGATTGACTACAAAAGGGCCACAGCCTGGCACTCTCGCAGGTTTGTCTGGAAAGCGACCTGAATCTATGCGTCCCAGGACAACCTGTCAAGCAGGCGAGTGATTCCAGGTCTTAAGCTCTCAGTAACGCGAGCGAGTGGTCAACGGTTACGTTAAAGTAATGTCCGGGACACTAGCCCGCCCGTTTAGGGAGGGCTCCGAGGTGAACTAATGAGCCCTCCCCAACGGTTAGTACCCCGCATTGAGACCCAGTATCGCGCTGTGTTACGGACTCGTGGGCGGGCTTTGCCTCAAAAGTCAAATTGCAGGTATTTGGCAGCGGGAAGTTTCAATGATGTCCCCGGTCTATACACAACCCAGGGTTGCCGCTTCGGCTACCCTGGGAAACTAGTAAGAAAAGAAATTTCAACCGCAACGCGGTTGCGTCATTTTCTCCAGGAAGAATACATCAAGCAGACGCAACCGCGTTGCGGTTGAGGATAAGATTGCTTTCGTTACCCAGGGTAGCCGAATCGGCAACCCTGGGTCTATACAGGCTGGAGGCCGTTGCCCCGTTGGGGCATAACTGGGAATCTGTCGTAGTCGTCAGGGGAAATTCGGAGTTTTGAGGCAAAGCCGTGTGGGCGAGTTTCTTCATCACTGGCTTTATGGCTCTGAATCACTACATTGGGCTGGAACCCTCAAAAAGACGAACGCGGACTCGTTTTCCGAGGGAGGTCGGCAACCGCGCAACTGTTCCGGCCATCCAAGCCGACGCTTAAGGTTGGAACGCCTGCGCTGGCGGGTCAGGGACACGTAGAACTATAATATCTGTCATCAAACCTATCGTTGCTATGATTAGATCAAGTCTTCTCTCCTATCGTCTGCCTGAAGTCTCTAATTTGAGATTTCGAATCGCCGCGCTGGCGGTTGTTCTGTGTTTCTTCGGAATCACGGCGCGCGCGCAAACCCAGGCCGTTCCCGGATCTCGCTACGATGTAACCAATTATCGGATCGAGGTCCAGTTGAATCCCGACGAGCATACGTTGCGCGCAGGCGCGGACCTTACGTTCGTGCCGCAGGATGCCACACGCTCAATCGTTTTCGAATTGAACGGATCGCTGCACGTGGACGGCGTCGAGAAAGACGGCAAAGCCCTGACGGGATTTGTGCAGGACGCGGTGGGCGCGGGAGCGCTGGGTCCGAATGTGCGCATCGATCTAGGCCAGGTCGTGCCCGCGGCCCAGCCGGTGACGATTCGAGTTCGTTGGAGCGGCGCCTTGACTTCGCCTGAAGGCGGTCCGCTGGCAAACAAGAGACTGGCTTATGTAGGTCCCGAAGGTTCGTATTTGATGTATGCCTCGCGTTGGTTTCCGTTCCACGATTATGCCGCTGATCGAGCCACGGCAGACATCACTGTGATTGTGCCCACGGGAATGCAAGTCGGCGGTATTAGCGACGAACCGGTCAACCCGCAGGTTGATAAGACCGGCACCACGCGTTTTCGTTTCGTTAATAAGCAGCCCGTGCTAGTCGGAAACTTTGTGGCCGGTCAATACGTGGTCAAATCGCTGCGTATGGGCAAGTACGAGTTGCAGTTCTTTGTTAAGCCGGGCAGTGAAAATCGGGTCAGTAATTATGGCGAACTGATGGGCCACGCGCTGGAGTTTTATACGAATGAGTACGGCGCGCCGGCGTTCGGATCGCGTTTCATAATTGCGCAAACCGATGATGAAACGATGGAAGCTTATTCGGGGCCGGGAGTCCTCTTTCTATCTTCGAAAATTTTTGATACGGCGCGGCCGGCGGAAGATCGCTTAACGCGCGAGGTCGCCTATCAATGGTGGGGCCAGACGGTGGGATTGAAGTCTTTCGATGATGCCTGGATTTCGCAGGGTCTGGCTGAGTGGAGCGCATTCGCTCTCCGCGAGTCGGCGCTGAGCGGGGCGCAGCTTGACGCCGCGCAGCGCGAAGAGCAGGAACGTGCGCTCACCTTTGAGCAGACTGCCTCGATCGTGCGAGCGCCTTCGGCGCTGGACGATCAATCCTCGGCTTACCAGTCAATCGTGTTCTACAAAGGCGCGATGGTTTTTCGCATGTTGCGCGAGACGATGGGCAAGGACCAGTTCCATCAGTTAATGCAGAAGTTTCTTGAAACCTATCGCAACAAGAGCGCGTCGATCGACGATTTCGAACGACTGACAACCAAGGTCGCCGGTAAGAACATGCGCTACTTCTTCGCCCAGTGGGTCGAAGGAACAGGGGTGCCGGAATTCAGCGTTGACTATCAGATCATTCGCACCCGCGCCGGAAAGTTCCGCACTCGTGGCACTGTGCGGCAGAACTTTGAGAACCTGCACCTGCCGGTCGAGTTGACCCTGCATTCGGAGGGCGACTCGCAAACGAAAATATTGTATTTGGACGGCCGCAGCGAAGATTTTGATTTCGAATCAAACGGTCAGCCGATTAACGCCGAAGTCGATCCGAACGACAAGATTCTGCGCATGTCCGACGAGCTGAAGGTTTCGATCGTGGCGCGTCGCGGTATCGAGCTGTTCAAGGAAGGTCAATACGCCGAGGCGCAACAGCAATTGGAAGCGGCGCTGAAGCTCGATCGGAACAACGCGTGGATTTACTACAACCTGGGCCTGGTCTACTTCGAACAGAAGAACTGGCAGCTGGCGCTGGATAATTTTCAGGCAGCGATCGACGGGATCAGCAGCAAAGCTGCATGGATTGAAACCTGGGCCCATATCAAACGCGGCAATGCTTACGACGCCAAGGGTGATCGTCCCAAGGCTGTGTATGAATACAACAAAGCGCTGCAGTCGGGCAGCGACTATGACAACGCGCAGGCGATAGCGAAGAAGTTCATCAACGTCCCATTCGATCCCAAAGCTCCCGCTGAACAGGCCCAGAACGCGCCGAGTGGGTTCTAAAGTAGCCGCGTTTACGCGGCTTCCCCGCAAGGGTTATTAGCCCAGCCGTTTTACGGCTGGGTACAACGCGTATCTAAGTACATAGCCCGCTTCAAGCGGGCTTTTTTAGTTGCGACGAGTGTCTGATTTCATAAGCGCGCTAAAGCGCGCTAATCTAGAACTGAAGTCGCATCGCGAACCAGCGCTACAAGCACTGGGCTAATAACCCTGCGGGGAAGCCCGCTGAAGCGGGCACCGCCCTCTTGACTAACTGCATGGAGACCAAGCCTTCAAAATCCCAACCTCGCCAGTTGAAGCCTGAGCAAGCCGCGGCGGCGCACACGCTCGACTGTCATCTCTCAGTCACCGCCGGGCCAGGATCCGGGAAGACCTTCGTCCTGGTGGAACGTTACCTCGAGATCCTGCGCACAAAAAAAGTCTCAGTCGACAACATCGTGGCGATCACGTTCACGAACCGCGCCGCGAATGAAATGCGCCAGCGAGTGCGCCATAGAATCGATGCGTTGTTGCAAGCGACTTCCGGTAATGAACGTCAGACCTGGCTGCGCCACAAACGCGCCCTTGAAGGGGCCGTCATCACGACTATCCACGGGTTCTGTTCGCGGCTCTTACACGAATTTCCAGTCGAAGCCGATATAGATCCGCAATTCATGCTGCTTGACGAGCATCAGGCGGCGATGCTGATCGAGGCGGTCGTGGAAGAGGCTTTGGCCGATGCCATCCATCACGGCAATGAAAAGATAATCCAGTTGGCGCAAGGCACCGGGCGCGCCTCGCTGGCCGCCGCCCTGGTGGAGCTTCATCGAAAGTATCGCGGGGAAGGGTTGGCGCTGGAGGCAATCGAAAAACTGACCGCGACGAATCATGCTGCCGAAGCAGACTATGACGCGGGGCTGCGGGAACTGGACGCGCAGATTAACGATCTGTTGTCGGCTCGCAAGCTAACCAAAGTGGCCGCGGAAAAGCGAGATCGGGCGGCGCTCGAATGGCCGCGTCTGCGCGCGATCCTCGCCCAGCCGCCGACCGAAAAGAACATAGCTGGTTATTGTCAGGCGATTGAAGATTTTCGGGAGAGCCGATTGAACAAAGGCAGTCACCCAGCGGTCGAGCGCCTCGACGAAATGCTCTGGGGCAGTGATACCAATGATCGGCTGCGGGGCAAAGTTCCCAGCCTGGGTTTTGATCTGCTCGCAAAAGATTACTCGCTGGCGCTGCTGCGCATTCTGCGCGAGATCGAACGCCGTCTGGACGCCGAAAAGCAACGTCTCTCCGTACTTGATTTCGATGATTTACAACTGCGTGCTTTGAAGCTTTTGGAGTTGCCAGAGGTCGTAAGCCGCGGCCCCGAACGTTATCGCTATTTCCTGGTCGACGAATTTCAGGACACGAATAGCTTGCAGCGGGATCTCTTGACCCGGCTGGCGCTGATCCGTGGTTCCAATCTGTTTATTGTGGGCGATCGAAAACAGTCCATCTATGGTTTTCGCGGCGCCGACGTAGATGTTTTTAGCGAGATGACCGCGGCCATCAAAAACGCCGGCGGCGCGCAGCAGCCGTTGCAGATTAATTTCCGCAGCCAGCGACCATTGATCGATTGTTTCAATTTCCTGTTCGGGAAGATATTCGAGGCCCGCGGCGAAGTACCTGAGACATCGCTGGACCAACTCGGCTATGTCAACCACGAGGCTAGTCAGGCCGAGCGTGGTGCTGAACACGAACTGCCTCTGGTTGAACTGCTGGTCAGCGCTGCGCCTGAAGGCCGCAGCGCGGAAACAAATCCTGAAAATGAGGATGACGACGAACGTGACCCGCTGGGTGCACAGGAACGAGACGCTGCCCAGGTGGCGGCGCGAATCAAAGCGCTGGTCAGTGGCACAGACTTCAGTCTGTGGAACCAAGTCGCCCCGGACTCAAGTCCGGGCCACTTCAAATACGGGGACATCGCCATTCTGTTGCGCGCTTTCACTGGTCTGTGGACCTACGAAAGTGCGCTGCGCCGGGCCGGCATCCCTTACTTGACAGTGCAGGGAAAAGGCTTCTATCAGCGGGAAGAGATCACTGATCTGATTCAACTGCTGCGCTTTCTTGATAACACCACCGACGAGTTAGCGCTGGCCGCTGTGCTGCGGTCGCCGCTGGGCGGAGTGTCTGACAATGCTTTGCTGGCACTGCGTTCGGCGCCGCTGATGGGAGACAACGTTGATTCGGGACGGCTTGCTCGGCGCAATCTGTGGCGGGCATTGCTACGTCATCGCGAGATTCAGTTCATTGACAAAGACAATCATACCGCACTCGAGCGGCTTGAAGTTCTCCTGGCTGCCCTTATTTCGCGGCGCAATCGTTACGGAATTGCGGAGCTGCTGCGCTATGCGGTGGCAGAGTCGGAGTTCACCACGGTGATCGCGGCGAACTTTGATGGCGCTCAAAGGGTTGCCAATGTCGAAAAACTTTTCCGCCTGGCTGAGCAGTTCGACAAATCCGGTCACCTGATGCGCGACTTTGTCCGATTTGTAGAAGAGTTCGAGGCGTTGGGCGGCCGCGAGGGCGAAGGCCAGATGGACGAGTCCGCCAACGTCGTGCGTTTGATGACGATTCATCAGGCCAAAGGGTTGGAGTTCCCGGTAGTGATTATTCCCGATTTGCATCGTGATCCGGCCCGGCGCGATTCCCAGTTCATTCTCGATCGGCATAAAGGCATGACCGTGCGAATACCGGATGGACGTGGTCAAACTGTGCGCGGAGCACTCTTCAATGAGTTGCGGCAGCGTAATCGCTGGCGGGAAGAATTCGAAAGCATGCGTTTGCTGTACGTCGCTGCAACCAGGGCACGCGATCGATTGATTTTTTCAGGGGCGGTGTCTCAGAAGGATCTGAAGAACCTGACCAGAACGAACAAGGAACAATGGTTGGCGTGGATCTGGCAAGCGCTCGAGTTGGATGAATTCGCGCAGACTGGTCTGTCGAAATTTGGCGATGAGGTGCAGATTCAGGTCACGATCGATCGCGAAAGCCATGGCCTCTGGTTGTCGAGGAGTTCAACACCTCCGATTGTGACTGCGGATGCTGAGAAGGAAACTATCGATCTGTCGCGGCCGTTCGCGGAGCTGTTTCCCTTGTTGAGTGAGGTCCCCCCCGAACCGGGGCACGTCCTACGGCGCTTTAGCGTGACGCAACTAATCAATTTTCAACGCTGCGCGCGGCAATACTATTTCGATCGAACGTTGAAAGCGCCGGGTAAAGAGGAGCGAGCGGTTTGGAATGACGCTGAAGCACCAGAGCCACCTGCCAATCTCACTGCCACGCTGAAAGGCGCGGTGATTCACCGCTTTTGCGAAACGTTTCAAGAGGGCGATGATGCCGCGACGCGCCTGCGGACAAGCTTCGATGACGTGCTGGCGCTGCGCCAGACAGAACTCGCGGGACGCGCTTTCGAAATTGATCCAGAGCAGGCGATGCACGATCTGCTGCCCCTGGCGCAAAACTATCTGGCCAGCGACGTGTTTCGGCGGGTAACAGAAGCACATCAGTTCACGGACGATACTGGCGATATGAAATTCGAAATTCCTTCAGGGCCCGGTCTGTGGAGCGAGTTGCGGTTTCGCCTCCGCCGTCCTCAGGGAATCTTAACCGGCACGATAGACAAACTAGTAATTACCGCCAGTGCTAGTGGTGAGGGATTTGATGTCGAAATCATTGATTTCAAGACAAACCGGTTTCGCGTGCCTTTAAAACCGCACACTGAACAGTCTCAAACCGTCGCAGCGGTCGCCACTGCGGAACCGGCATCCAGGCCGGCGCCAACGCATCGAACTGAGATAGGGTCGCAATCCACGCAAGCTCTCTTTAACTTCGAAGCGATCCAGGAAGGAGTGTGGCCGGTGTCAACGACCGCAGCCGTCTTGCCGTCACAGTCCGAGCATTCCATCGCCGAGCAGGCCGAAACTGTCGCGCATGATTATCAACTGCAAATGCAATCATACGCCCTGGCGCTGCGTGAGTTGTTCCGAGTCAGTAGGAAGAGCGGTAGCGACCTGGTTCAAGGTTCAGACGGGTCATCATCGGAAGAAGGCCTAAAGATCAACAGCCTCCGCGCGACGCTTCACTTCATCGATCCTAACGTTGAGATAAGCCTTCCCGCCGCACTATTGGATCAGGATACCTGCGCGCATGCTATTGATAAGGCAATGCTTTCGATCGCTACCCTGGATGGCTCGCTCGACGCGAGCCTTTTTCCACCTCTTACGGCTACTCACTGTCGCATCTGCAGTTTTCTGGAACTGTGTCCCGCCGGTCGCGAGTGGATGAATCAGCAGCGATAGCTTTGGAGTGCGGCGGCAATCCCGAAGTCTGGGAGACACCACTTTGGATCGTTTGGAGTTCCGCCTTCAGGCCCATGATCCTAGATAATCCGCCTAAAGGCTGAACTCCAAACAAAGCGCCGTCGCCGCTTCGCTCTGCCGGCGCACTCCAAAGGCACTCTTAACATTTCCCAATCCACCCCCACTTCGCGTATAAACCTTCGCGCGGAGGACAGCCAGGTCATGGTTACTGTGAAATCGTTCGATGGTGGAGAGTTTGATGCATATCTGTCTCTGCCCGCCGGCGGTTACGGCCCGGGCATAGTCGTCCTACAGGAAATCTTTGGCGTCAATAAATTCC
Source organism: Blastocatellia bacterium (assembly GCA_033850605.1). Classification (GTDB taxonomy): domain Bacteria; phylum Acidobacteriota; class Blastocatellia; order Pyrinomonadales; family Pyrinomonadaceae; genus UBA11740. Next base: position 11,879 of record JAWWPL010000121.1, read on the forward strand.
TGCGCGACGTGTGCGATTGGTATGCGGTGCGCGGGTTCGTCGCGATTTGTCCGGATCTTTTCTGGCGTCAGGAGCCTGGCGTTGAACTGACTGATCAGACGGAAGCAGGATGGCAGAAAGCGTTTGAACTCTACCAGGGATTGGATGAAGCGAAAGCGGTCGAGGATTCAGCGGCTGCGATGGAGTTTCTTCGCAAACAACCTTCGTCCAACGGCAGAGTCGGAGCGGTGGGGTTTTGTCTGGGAGGCAGGCTGGCCTGGTTGCTCGCGGCCCGCTTCAAACCCGATTGTGCGGTCGGTTATTACGGCGTTGGCATTCAGAAGACGCTCAACGAAGCAAGCAATCTACACTCACCCTTAATGCTTCACATCGCCGGGAAGGATGAGTACTGTCCTCCCGAAGCTCAGAAGCAAATTCACGAAGTGCTCGGTCCAAATCCGCTGATCACGATTCACGACTATCCGGATCAGGACCACGCCTTTGGCCGGCCCGGTGGTGAACACTATGACCAGGCGGCGGCGGAGTTGGCGAATCTGCGCACGCTGGAATTCTTTGTGCGCCATTTGACGGGAGAGGGATTGGCGAGCGCGCAAAAGTCGCTCTCTGATCGCTGGGACGATCACGTTAAGTATGAATTCGCGACGCGCAATACCGAAGACACGTTGGCTACGATGGTGTCCGATGCTTACGTTAATCACGTTCCGGTTTTGACCGGCGGCGTGGGACATGATCAGCTCCGCGAGTTCTACTCCCGTCGGTTCATTCCCCAAATGCCGCCGGACACTTCAATGACACCGGTCTCGCGCACCGTCGGCACTGATCGAGTCGTCGACGAAATGGTCTTTGAATTCACACATACGATCGAGATGGACTGGATGCTGCCCGGCGTGCCGCCCACCGGCAAACACGTGAAGATACCTTTAGTCGTGATCGTTCACTTTCGCGACGGCAAGCTGGCCCACGAACACATCTATTGGGACCAGGCTTCGGTCTTGGTGCAACTTGGTCTGATCAATGGTGCGCAGCTGCCGGTTGCCGGCGTAGAGACGGCTGAGAAAGTTTTGGATCCGAGTTTGCCGTCGAATGAATTGATGAAGTGATAGCGGTTAGGGCCGTTAGGCCCGGCATAATTATAGAAACCGCAAACCAAAAAGGCCAGAAGGCCCGTAGGGCCGTCACATTATTTGGCGGAATCGGATTGGTTGATCTCCCGCAATCGAACCAAAAGGAGAAACGATATGGCTAACACTTACACCCAAATCTACATTCAGATCGTGTTTGCCGTCGAAGGCAGACAAAATCTCATCGATCCCAAACGAAACGACCAACTTCAGAAATACATTACGGGAATTGTGACAGCGCAAAGACAAAAGCTAATCGCGATTAATAACATGCCCGATCATGCTCACGTTCTGATCGGGCAAAGACCCGATAGCGACTTGTCAGATTTAGTTGGTGATATTAAGTCCGGTTCTACAAACTTTATTAATCGAAACAGATGGGTTCACGGTAGATTCTCCTGGCAGGAGGGTTTTGGAGCGTTCTCATATTCCCATTCCCAGCTTGGGACCGTCATCCGATACATCCAAAACCAGCAACTACATCATAGGAAACGTTCGTTCCACGATGAGTATATTGGGTTACTGGATAAGTTTGATGTGCCGTATGACCAGCGCTACGTTTTCAAGTCGATCTAATGAGGTGAGATGTGTCGGCCCCATGGGCCTTTAATTTAATATCTCTAACGGTACTATAAATATGCCAGGCTTAACGGCCCTCGGACTGCGCTATCGCAATAGCTGACTTGGATGCATCCGCAAACCAACTCAACGCCACTCGTCTCGCGTCTCCGCCGCGATCTGGGCACGATCGAATCTTACGCGGCGCTGATTGGCATTTTGGTAGGCGCAGGCATCTTTAAAGTTACCAGCGACGCCTGGTCTCTGACTGGCCCCAGCGTAATTCTCGGATATGTCGTGTTGATGCCGGCAATCCTGGCTACCTCAGTTCCGTATGCTGCTTTCATTTCCACACCGCTGGGACGAGAGCCGGGCGGTGAATACCTGCACATCTCGCGCACGCTCGGCGGCTTTCGCCTGGCCTACATTGGATCATGGTTGAAGATCATCGCGTACGTCGGGGCCGGTGCTTATCTGGCGAGCGCGCTGGCAGACTACTTGATCGAGTTAACGGGCCGGCGTTTTACCAGCGAGCTGGTGCATCAGACGTTGGCTGTCGGCAGTCTGATTTTCTTCTACCTGGTGCACGTCATCGGGGTTAAGTGGTTCGGCAGAATTCAGGTGGCGATGTGTGCGGTGTTGGGCGTATCGATTCTGCTTCTGGTCGTTCCCGGTCTGTTCGCAATTCATCCCGCGAACTATACGCCGTTCGTCACCCATGGCTCGCGCGGGTTCGCGGCCGGTCTGATCCCGCTTTTCTTTTCGTATGCGGGCTTTGAAGCCCTGGCCCAAACCGCGGGTGAAGTTAAAGACAGCACCCGCCGGCTGCCGATCATTTTTCTCAAAGGCATCAGCGCCGCCGCCGTAATCTTCATTCTGATGTCGATCGTGGCCTTTGGAGTCCTGCCGGGAGCGCGCCTGCAAGCGAGCACCGCCCCGATGACCGAAGTCGCCGCGGTCTATCTGCCCTGGGGCGCGGCGGCGTTAGTAACCATCGGCGCGGTCATGGCGATTACGACATCTCTGAATCCCACTCTGATTGTTCCGTCGCGGCTGGCGATCATTTTTGTCGAAGACCGCCTGGCCCCGCCATGGCTCGGTTTTATTAATCCAAGGACGGCGACACCGGTGCGCGCCTTGACGCTCACGCTGGGCGCAAGCGCCTTGCTACTAATCAGCAAACAGCTTTCGCTGGCCTTGAACATCGCTGTCTTTGCCCTGGTGCTGCTTTACTTTTTGCACAGCCTGACGTTTCTGCTGTTGCCGCGATGGAATCCACAGCTTCACAAACAGATTAGTATCGGAATGCCGGATTGGTTGCAGCGGGTGGCGGGCCTGGTGTCTGTGATTTCAATGGGGGCGTTAATCGTAGTGCAAGTGGTCTCTGATGTGGGGACGCTGAAAACCCGCAATCTGGGCGAGAGAATCACAAGTCACTCTCTCACCAGCGTCGAACTCGTGCTGGTGTGGGCGGCGGTTGGAGGGGCGCTGTATGCTTATGCACGGTTGGTCATGAACAGACCACGATAGATTTGGTTTACTGTCTTGTTGCCGGTACGACAGAACGATCCACGAAATCACACGAAACCTCATAAACAAAACCCTTTGCTTCGTGTATTTCGTGGATTGTAGAATCAGACACTACCGAGCATTTCCGCTATGTGCGGCGGCATAGCCGCTGAGAATTTATGGACATCAAAGGTAGAAGAGTTTTAATCACCGGTGCGAGTCGCGGCCTCGGTCGCACTCTCGCCTTCGCGTTTGCCGAAGCAGGCGCGCGCGAAGTCTTTGCCGGCGCGCGCAAAGCGGAAGATATCGAGACATTGAAGAGTGAAGCGCAGGCGAAGGGCTTGCCGATCACTCCCATCAAACTGGATGTTACTCTTCAGGAAGACATACAGGCTGCCGCGACTCTCGGCTTCATAGATGTGCTGGTGAACAATGCCGGAGTAGCCGGCTATGGCGACCCGCTGCAAATGAATTTTGAAAAGGCTTTGGAAGAGATGAACGTGAATTACTTTGGCGCGTTCCGAATGGCGCGGGCCTTCGCACCAGCCATGGTGGAACACGGCACGGGGATGATCGTGAATATAGCCACAGCCTTCGCGAAAGTTAATCTGCCGCTGGTCGGTACTTATTGCGCCAGCAAAGCCGCGCTGCTTTCGTTGGGTCAAGCGTTGCGCGCATACCTGGGTGATCGAGGCGTGCACGTGATGACCGTAATGCCAACCACGATTGATACGGACATGAGCAAGGGAGCCGCGGTGCCGAAGATGACGACAGACTTTGTCGCGGCCGAAGTCCTGAGGCATATTCGCGAAGAGACAATCGATCCTCCGATTGGCGAGGAAGCCCAGGGCCTGCTGGACGGGTTGCTGGATGACCCGCTTGCGGTTGAGAAAATGATCAGTCAGATTCGCGCTTAAAGCGCCGGCGGCTTTGCCGCCTGATGTGCGGAAAGGCTCCGCCTTTCCGAGAATGGTTTTTTGAGTTCGCGAGGCTACGCCTCGCGCGATTTGGGGCAGAGCCCCGGGAGTAGTTAGTGCGTGCCGGAAGGTCGGAGACCTTCCGCACATCAGACGGCAGAGCCGTAAAGAGATGAAACCCGCTCCTCAAATCAACCGCCGCCGTGAAGAATTCCCAACTCTGGCTTCCGGCATTCACTTGTTGAGCCACAGCCTCGGCCCGGTGCCCCGCGCGGCGCGCGAATCGA